>NZ_JBHTVC010000029.1:0-55985 GCF_042793275.1 Isoptericola sp. NPDC056578 | reverse complement strand
GTGGGGCTCGTGACCCTCACGGCCGCGGCCCCCCGGCCGGCCCGCGCGGCGCGCCCCCCCCCCGGGGACGCCGCTGGGGCGGTGCGACCCTGAGGTCGCACCGCCCCTGCGCGCGGTCGGGAGCCGGTCAGCCGGCGGCCTTGCCCTCCCAGTCGCCGTTGAGGTTGAGCGACTGGTCGAAACCGGTGACGAAGTCCTCGGTCATGATGTCCTGGGTGCCGGACAGCTGGACGAGCGACGGGATGCCCTTGCCGTCCACGAGCCCCCACACCACCGAGGTGTACGTCTCGCCGCCGGACGAGTAGGTGTACGACGTGTTCGCGCGCTCCGGCTCGTCGCGGAGCGTCGTCACGGGCGCGTAGTTCTCGTCCGTGACGCCCTTGCCCTCGACCTGGCTGACGTACCAGTCGACCGACTCCTGCGCGGTCATCGCGGAGCCGCCCGGCATGAAGCCGACACGCCCGGCGACGCCGCCGGAGTCGTTCGCCTTCTGGTGCACGTAGGACCAGCCGTCCGCGTCGCCGACCTGCTGCCAGTCGGCCGGGACCCGCGCCGCGATGTGCTCGGCGTGGATGGTCGTGAGCTCGGCGGCGGCCGTCTCCTCGGGAGCCGACTCGGTCGGCTCCGCCGACTCCTCGGCAGGCTGCGACGCCTCGGCGTCGCCTCCCACGGGCTCAAGCTCGCCGGCCGAGAACGAGCACGCGGCCAGAGCCGGCGCCACGATCAGGGCCGCGAGCGCAAGGCGCGCGCGACGTCGGGTGCGGATCTGCTTCATAGGTGTCCTTCGATGGGTGTGGCTAGTTCTCGAACATGCGCGAGCCGGCCCAGTCGGCCCGGGGGCGCCACCCGTGGTTGCGCAGCACGGTGAAGACCGGCTTCTTCGCGTCGGCGGGGCGGATGATGGTCGCGCCCTCCCAGGAGGCCCGCGCGCCGCTGGCGTCCGCGACGACGATCTGGCCGTCGGCGCCCTCGCGGAACGAGGCCGACGTCTGGAACGCCGTCTTGCCCCGCTTCCAGTTCCAGTCGCCGCGGGCGTAGACGCCGCCGGGGCCGAAGCCCGCGTTGGTCGACGCCGTCCCGGAGTACTCGGTGAACTTGTACTGCGCCTTCGCCGGGTCGAGCGTCAGCTCCATGCGCCACGCGTACGCTACCCGCCCGCGGACGAAGAGCGTCTGCCAGCGGAGCTCCTCGGACTTCCACCGGACCTCGACCTCGACGTCGTCCCCCGACCGCGTCGCGTCGATGCGGTAGGGCAGGCCGTCGCTGTTCATCCCGACCAGGTCGGCCACGACACGGTCGACGGGCGACGCCGAGCCCGGCGCCACGACCGGGGCGTCCGGCACCTGGGCCTTCTCCCTGCCGGCCTCCACGGCGCGGGTGCCGCGCACCGCGGTCCAGACCCCTCGGGCGATGACGAGCAGCGCCGCCACCACGATCAGCACGATGCCCAGCACCGTGCTGCCGGACGCGAGCGCGAGGGCGCCGAAGGCCAGGAGGGCGATGCCGACGACGAGCACGACGACGCGGCTGACCACCGCGAAGCGCTGGGCCCCCCGGTCCTCGGCCGTCATCGGGCGACCAGCTCGACGCTGTCCTGGATGGCCCGGACGGTCTGCCAGACCTCGGTGGCCTGCGATCCCGCGCACGTCCCCGTGACCTCGACGACGTCCCGGACGCCGTCGTGCTCGATGACGGCGATGCGCAGGGCCTGGGCGACCGTGCCGGTCTCCTCCGTGGACCACGCGCCCTCGATCCGGGCCGCGGGGGCCCCGGCGAGCGTCGTGCGGATGCGGCCGACCTCCTCGTACCCGGGGGTCGCCTCCAGCCGCTCGACGGCCTGCTGGATGACCTCCTCGATCGTCTGGTCACCGCTGAGCCGCTGCATCACGACGACGACGTTGGGGCGGAACTCCCCGTCGGGCCGCTGCTGCACGATGGCGAGCTGTGCGGCCGGCACCGGGTGCGGCGCCCAGCCCTCCGGGCAGTCCATGGAGATCTCGGGGAAGCCCGGGAACGTCTCGCTCGGGTAGGTGACTGTGCTCATGTCCTCATCCAATCAGTCGCTGCCATGACGGGTCACCACCATCCACCGGTGATCCCGTCGACGAAGTCACCGCCGAGGTCACCGATCGCGTCGACCGTCTCCGACGGCGACCAGTCGAACGAGACGTCGAAGCCGGCGCCGACGCCGAGCGCGGCACCCAGCTCCAGGTCGACACCCACGCTGTCCCAGCCGACGTTGACGTCCGCGTTGGCGGTCACGCCGACACCCGCGTAGACCTCCGCGCCGGCCCCCACCTGCGCACCCGCGATGTTCACCGATCCGTCCACGCCCGCCTCGGCACCCGCGAAGGCGTCGACGCCGACGCTCGCACCGAGGCCGTGCGGACCCACGGAGACGCCACCGGTCGCCTCGGCCCGGGCGCCGACGAGCGCGTCGGCCGACCCCTCGGCCGTCAGGTGCTCCCCGACGCCGACCTGGCCGCTCGCGTTCGCGCTCACGCCGGCGCTGCCGCCGACGGAGCCCTCCGCGACGAGGCCGTTCTCCGAGATGCTCACCTCGCCGGACGCGTCGTACCCGGCACCGGCGGCCACGCCCGCCTCTCCCGAGCCGTGCACGCCGTCCTCGGAGCCGAACTCGCCCTCGGCGCCCGCCTCGTACCCGACGAAGCCGCCCGTCTCCCCCTCGAGGAGCGTCTCGCCGACGTTCCCCTTCTCCGAGCTGGTCAGGTTGCTGTTGTTGCCGGTGCCGTCACCCGTGCCGTCGCCGGTGCCGTCGCCCTCACCGGTACCGGTGCCGTTCTCGCCCGTCCGGATCTGGTTCTCGGCCTGGTACGAGGGACCGCGGTGCTCGCCGCCCTCGTAGCCGTCGGTCCAGTGGTGGTCCGGGTCGGTGGTGTCGGTCGGCGTCCGCGTCGGGTCGGCCCCGGGCGACGACAGCGGGTTCTCCCCGCCCTCCGCCTCCTCGTCGCCGACCCCGCCGCCACCGCCACCGCCGCCGCCACCGCCGGCGTTCCCGGTGCCGCTGCCCGTGGCCCCGCCGAAGCCCGAGTAGTCGTTCGACGTCGTGTCCTGCTCGTCCGCGTTCTCGCGCACCTTCGTCGCGACGTCGCGCAGCAGGTTCGCCGTGTCACGCAGGCGCACGACGTGCGTGTCGCCCCACTCCGAGCGGAACCCCTCCGCGTCGGGGCCGTCCCACCCCTCCGGACCGGGCATGGCCGTCTCGACTGCGGTGATGACGGCCTCCAGCGTGGTGCCACCCTCAGCGATCTTGTCCGCGAGCAGACGCAGCGCCTCGATATCGGCGCCGTACATCCCTTCGCCCACAGCTCCTCCTCAACACCCCGCCGGACGTCCGTCCGGGATCCGCACCACTCGACCGACCCAGCGTTCGAGGGGTGCGGCACCTCTCTGCCGTGTGCCGCACCCCTCGTTCGTCCCCGCAGCGGGGACCCCCACCCGAACTCAGTACGAGTTCGAGGTGTCCTCCTGCTGCGACGCGTTGTTGTCCGCCGTCGAGGCGTACCCGTCCAGCGCCGACGCGATCTCGTTCAGCTTCGCCGAGTGCGTCCCGTCCCACTCCTCCTGGAACTGCACCGCGTCCGGACCGTTCCACTCCGTCTGACCCATCTGCGACGTGATCGTGGAGACCGTCGTCCGCACCTGCTCCGCCTGCTCCCGCAGGACGTTCGCCAGGCTCCGGACCGCCTCGACGTCAAGACCGAAGACGTTGCCACCCTCTGCGACCATGTGCTGCTCCTTCATTCATGGCTGCCCCCGACGGACAACCTCTTCACGTTTCGACGCCGCTCACTCAACCAGAGCCCGGGGCATCCGGGAATGGGGAGCGCTACCCATCCGGTTCGATACCACCGTCCAGGGAGCGGTCAGGGAACGGCGCCGCTCCCCGGCGGACCGCGAGCACGACGAGTGCGCCACCGGGGCTCCGTCCCGGCCCTGCCGCCGCCCCCACCGACCGCGAGGGGTGCGGCGCCACGCCCGTGGTCCGCACCCCTCGTCCGTCCCCGCAGCGGGGACCCCCACCCGAACTCAGTACGAGTTCGAGGTGTCCTCCTGCTGCGACGCGTTGTTGTCCGCCGTCGAGGCGTACCCGTCCAGCGCCGACGCGATCTCGTTCAGCTTCGCCGAGTGCGTCCCGTCCCACTCCTCCTGGAACTGCACCGCGTCCGGACCGTTCCACTCCGTCTGACCCATCTGCGACGTGATCGTGGAGACCGTCGTCCGCACCTGCTCCGCCTGCTCCCGCAGGACGTTCGCCAGGCTCCGGACCGCCTCGACGTCAAGACCGAAGACGTTGCCACCCTCTGCGACCATGTGCTGCTCCTTCATTCATGGCTGCCCCCGACGGACAACCTCTTCACGTTTCGACGCCGCTCACTCAACCAGAGCCCGCGACGTCGGGGAATGGGGAGACCTCCCCATCTCCCCTGCTCCCGTCAGCCCGGCAGGGCCACGTGGATCTTGACGGCGCGCCCCGCGGTGACGAGGAACCCTCGGCCGGGCGGGAAGTCCTTGCGCCGCATGCGCCCGAGCGGCGTGTTCATCAGGGTGTCGCCGTCCGTGTCGCCGGGCGTCAGCAGGATGCCGTTGCGCCCCGACTTGAACGGGCCGGCCAGCGTGAACGCCTTCGACCAGGTGGACGACTCCGACTCGCCGACGACGAAGTGCTCCTTGCGCACCGCGAGCTTCACGAACGCCTCGAGCGGCTTCTCCGCGGGGGTGCCCGTGAGCTCGGTGTAGTTCTCGATCATCACGGCGAGCCCGCCCGGCGCGACGCTCTCGGCGTTCAGCACCTCCGTGAGCTCCTTGACGAGCTCGACGACGTCCTCCGGGTTGGCCGCCTGCTGGTCCCACAGGTCCAGGGCGCCCAGGCTCGTGCGCCGCGACGACAGGTACACCAGGCGGGTGCCGCCCCGGCGCCGCAGCGCCGTCGCGAGCGTGACGAACGCCGTCGTGCGCCCCGACCCCGGCGGGCCCGCCAGCATGAACGGTGAGCGCAGCGGCAGCCCGACCGGCAAGAGGTCGAGGTCGCGCAGGCCGATCGTCGCCAGCTCGCCGGTGCGCACCGGCAGGCTGTCGAGCGTGAAGTTGTCGGGCAGCCGCGCCACGCCGGGCGCCTGTACCGCACCCATGCGACGCATGGTCTGCTCGAGCTTGGCCAGCTCGCGCGACTGCACGGCGCCGTTCGGGTCGCCGCCGAGCACCGCGATCTGCGCCTCCTGGCCGTGCATGATCGCGCGGCCCGGCGCCGACGCGGGGGTCAGCACGTCCTTCGGGACGTTGAGCATCATGTAGTCGTCCTCGCGCGCCATCCGGTGCACGATCCGCTTCTGCACGGTGGAGGCGAGCGCCGGCGGCACCGCCACGGCCCGGTCGCCCGACATCACCAGGTGGATGCCTACGGGGCGGCCGTCGGTGGCCAGCTGGGAGAACGCGCCGTAGACCGAGAACCCCCGGCCCGCGAAGATCTCGTAGCTGTCCCGGAACGACTGGATGCCGTCGACCAGCACGATGATGCGGGGCTCGTCCGGGCGGTTCGCGATGCGCCGGTACTCGTCGATCGTGCTCGCCCGCACCTCCGCGTACCGCGCGGAGCGCTCGTCGAGCATCTCGGTGAGCCGCCGCATGAGGCGCGACACCCGCTCCTCGTCGTCGCCGGAGATCACCGCGCCGACGTGCGGCAGACTCTCCAGCATCGACAGGCCGCCGGAGCCGCAGTCGATGCCGTACACCTGGACCGGGCCGCCGCGGGCCGTGAGGCCTGCGGTCACCGCGATCGTGCGCAGCGTGGTGCTCTTGCCGGTACCGCCCGTGCCGTACACGGCGAGGTTGCCGTCGACGTCCGGCTCGTAGTGCACCGTCGGCTGGGCCTGCCCGTGCGGGTCGTCGCGCACGCCGAGCAGCAGGCGCGAGTCCGTGCGCGGGTTGGGCAGCAGGGCCAGGTCGTAGGTGGCGGCCAGCTCCTCCAGCCACGGCTTGCGGGGGGCGGGCACCCCCGCGCTCGTCGCCGCGTGGCGGATCGTCGCCACCATGCGCGCGATGTCGTTCGGCCCCGGGTCGCCGTCGTCGTCGGACCGGGCGACCGTCGGCATCTCCCAGCGCCGGCCCGTGCCGAAGTCCATCTCCTCGACGTCGATCTGGGACGGCTCCGGCTCGTCCTTCGTCCAGCCGCCGGCGTAGCCGGTCTGGAAGGTCGTGAGACGGCCGGGACCGGTCTTCGCCGCGCCGCGGCCGGGGATCGTCGGCGGGAAGTGCGCCGCCATCGTGTCGCCGAGCACGTCCTTGGAGTCCGACTCGTCGGCCATCCGCAGGGCGATGCGCAGGTTCGTGTTGGCGCGCAGGTTGTCCTTGATGACGCCCGCGGGCCGCTGCGTCGCGAGGATGAGGTGCAGGCCGAGGGACCGGCCACGCTGGGCGACGTCGACGACGCCGTCCACGAACTCCGGGACCTCGCCGACCAGCGCCGCGAACTCGTCCACCACGATGATGAGGCTCGGCGGCGCCTCCGGGTCGCCCGTGCGCTCCAGGGACGCGAGGTCCTTGGCCTTCTTCCGGTTCAGCAGGTGCTCGCGGTAGTGCAGCTCCGCGCGCAGCGACGACAGCGCGCGCCGCACCAGGTGCGGCGACAGGTCGGTGACCAGGCCCACCGTGTGCGGCAGGTGCACGCAGTCCGCGAACGCGGCGCCACCCTTGTAGTCCACGAACAGGAACGTGACGCGGTCCGGGCTGTGCGCCGCGGCCATGCCCAGCACCCACGACTGCAGGAACTCGGACTTGCCCGCACCGGTGGTGCCGCCCACCAGCGCGTGCGGGCCCTGGGTGCGCAGGTCCAGGTAGAACTGCTCGACGCCGTTGTGCCCGATGAGGGCGCGCAGGTTGGTCGGCGTCTTGCGGCGCACCGGCGGCGAGCCGTCGCGCGGCGTGAGCGAGAGGTTCTCCCGCCACCGCTCGACCACGCCGGCCGCGTCGGAGCCGAGGTCCGTGCCCGCGAGCGCCAGGTACGACACGGAGCGGGGCAGGTCGGACTCGTCGTCCACGGGCGCGCCGACGTCGACCACCGGGGACAGGATGCGGGCCACCTCGGCCGCCGTGGCCAGGTCCGCCGCCTCGCAGCGCACCGGGAACGCGAGGCGGCCGTAGTGCACCTCGCCCGTCATGCCGGAGCCGGCGCCCTCCTGGGCGTCGAGGAGCACGAACGTCCGGCACGCGGCGGGGAGCTGCTCCACGGTGGGGGCCACCCACACGACGTGCACGTTCGCCTTGGGGCCGCGCTCCGCGAGCCGCACGAGCCGCGACCGCTCGAGCGGCGTGTCGTCCTCGACGAGCACCACCACGGCCGGGAGCACCGGCTTGGGCGCGGCCTCGCCGCGGTCCTTCTCGGGGTCCCGCTCCGTCTCCAGCGGCGGCGGCCCGTCCAGGCTGATCCCGCGGGCCTCGATGAGCTCCTCCAGGCGGGTCAGCAGGGCGAGGCCGCGGCCCGGGTCGGCGGCCAGGTGGTCCGAGGTCCCCAGCGGGCTGTGCGGCGAGCCGGTGTGCGGCACCCACTGGAGCCATTCCCAGTCCTCGCGCGAGCGGTGCGACGTCAGGGCCGTGAGCACCACCTCCGACGGCGAGTGCAGCGCCACCATCTGCAGCAGCGCGGCGCGCGCCACGGACTCGACCATGCCGGCGGGCCCCGCCAGGCCGACGTTGCCGCCGTAGCGCAGCGCGGCGACGGCGGGCACGTCGTCGATCACCGAGCAGCGCGACTGCAGCTCGAGCACCTTCTCCCAGTGCTCCGGGATCGCCTCGTTCTCCCGCGGCTCGGTGAACTCGGTGCGCGACGGCGCCGCCCCGATGCCGAGGCGCAGGGTGAGGAAGCCGCGGTGCTCGGGCCGGTGGGTCCACATGAGCCCGCCGAGGCGGCGCACCGCGTCGAGCGACTCCGCGAGGGACGGGACCTCGGCCAGGCGCACCGCCCGCTCGACGGCGTGCGTCCGGGCGATCCGCTCCTGCGTGGCGGTGACGGCCTCCTCGAACAGCTCCGACGCCCGCTCGAAGTCCTTCTTCCGCGCGATCCGCCGGTCGTAGTAGACGCCCAGCATGATCAGCGGGCTCATGAACATGAACACGAGCATCCGCGGGTTGTTGAAGAACGCGAACATCACCAGGCCCATGAGGGCGGGCGCCATCATGGGGATCCACGGCAGCCGGCCCGGAGGCACGGGCTTCGGGGGCTTGGGCGCCGTGATCTTGCGCTCGCCGAACCGCGCGACGACGCGGGGCGAGCGGTTGAACTCCACCACGGGGCTGGTGGGCGGGAGGCTCGTGGAACGGTGCAGGGACACCACCGACACGACGCTCTGGCCCACGGTCACGGTGTCGGACGACGTGAGGACGGAGCGGGTCATCCGCTTGCCGCCCATCTCCAGCCCGTTCGCGGAGTCGAGGTCGTGGATCTCGAGCTGCTCCCCCACGATGATCCGCGCGTGCCGCTTGGAGACCTGGGCGTCCTGCAGCCGGATGTCCATCCCCCGGTCGCGGCCGAGGTAGGAGGTGCCGACGGGCAGGTGGAACTCGCGCCCGGCGTCCGGGCCCTCGAGCACGCGCAGGACGGCGACGGCCGCCCCACGGTCCTGCCCGCTGTGCACGAACTGGTCGGAGAGCCGCACGATCGACACCCCGGACCCCGACCGGAGCCCGGCCTGCACCAGGTCGCTCGTCGGGGTGAGCACCCTGCCGGCGGTCACGGTGTGCTGCGCCGTGCCGTCGCCGACGACCTGGAGCGTCAGGTTCTCCGGGGCGGCCGCGCCACGGCGGCCGGGGTCGCCGGAGAACAGCGCCTCCGCGACGTCACGGACGGTGGCGGTGGCGTCCGCCGTGACCGCCACGTCGACGGCCGAGTCGTCCGACCGGTGCAGGGTGAGCTTGATGCGCACGTCAGGCGTCGTCCTTCTGGTCGAGGAGGTGGAGGTCGTCGGCGGTGACGAGGCGAGAGGTGACGGCGTGCTCGACGAGGCGCGCCCGGCGGTTGGTCGCCGCGCCGCCCGGGCCGCCCCGCAGCCCCTTCACCCCGATCCGGTCGAGCTTGTCGCAGACGTTGTCGAGCTTGCGGTTGAAGCGCGTGGTGGCCCAGCCGAGCCGCCGCGCGGCGTCGACGCTGGACGGGATCTCGCTGAGGCCCGTGCCCTCGCGCCGGAGCATGGGCTCCGCGAGCGCGACGATGAGCTGGCGCTGGCTCACGGTGAACTGCACCGCCCCGATCGTCGTGTCGCCGCTGCCCGGGTCCTCCGGGTGCACCTCGTAGTACGGCGCGTCGCTGAGCGTCACGGTGAGCTCGTAGGTGGTGGGGCCGGCGGTGAAGACGATCGCCGTGTGCGGCAGCACGATCGGCAGGCGGTGCCCGGGCGGCAGCCACGACTGCACGCCGCCCCGGACGTCGCTCACGGTGGCGGCGATGTTCGAGCCCGCGTTGGTGAGCCACCAGATGTCGTCGTCGCAGGTGACGCGGAGGAAGCGGCGGTGCAGGTACAGGTTGTCGTCGATCGCCAGGTCGCCCTCGCGACCGATGTCGAACGGCACCTCGGGCGAGGGCCTGAACCACTCGCCGCAGAACTCGATCGCCAGCTCGCCCATCAGCCCGTCGCCCCCTCGCTCGCGTCCGCACCGGCCGCGACGCAGGTCTGCTCCTCCTGCGACAGGCTGCTGCCGTCCCGGATCACCACGACCTGCACGCACACGTCCTTGCCGGGATCCGCCGGGACGCTGGCCGACGTCTCGTCCGTCGTCGTGTACTGCGACTCCGAGGTGAGCGAGAGCTGCTTCCACCCGAAGGAGTCGCCCTCCTCCGCCTCGCGCGGGGGCTCCCAGGTCACGAGGACCTCGTCGCCCTCGACCACAGCCTGCAGGTCCTGCACCGGCGGCACGTAGCCGCCGAGCGGGTCGGCGGGCGCCGCGGCCTGCGTCTGGCCGGGGTCGGCCACGGTGGGCTCGGTCCCGGCGTCGCGGTTCAGCCACCAGATCAGACCGCCGACACCGAGGACGAGGACCGACCCGACGGCGACCAGCAGCCACGCCCACCGCGACGCGGCGGGCGCCTCGGCCCCGGAATCGTCGTCCGTCTCGGGCGCGGCCGGGCGCTCCGTGCGGAACACCGTCTCGTCCACCGACGCGTCGGACGGCTCGCCCGCCGCGTCGACGGTCGGCACCCGCCCCGGGGCGGGGGTCGCCGTGGCCGGGGCCGCCCACCCGGACTCCGTGCCCGACGAGAAGCCCGACGAGAAGCCCGACGAGAAGCCCGACGAGGTGCCCGGGGAGGCCGTCGGGTACGGCGGCGCCTGGACCGGCGCATAGGGCACGGCGGCCACCGCCGGGCCCGGCGGCGCGCTGCGCTGCTCCGGGTCGATCGCCCGGACCCGGTTCATCCGGGTGCCCTCGGCCTCGTCCTCGTCCTCGAGCACCGACCCGGCCTCGTCGAGGAGGTCGATCGGGGTCATGTCGCGCGCCAGCTCGACCTGCACCTGCTGCACGGCGCGCGCGAACGCGAGCGCCGTCGGGTACCGCGACCCCGGCCGCTTCGCCATCGCGATGCGCAGCACCCGTTCGAGCGACTCGGGGACGTCGCCGCGCCCGATCTCGGCCAGGGAGGTGGTCGCGATGCGGCCCATGAGGTCGGCCGACGAGTTGGACCCGCCCGGCACCTCGAACGGCGTCCGCCCCGCGAGCAGGGTGTAGCAGGTGGCGCCCAGGGCCCACACGTCCGTCGCGATGCCGCTGACCGGCGGGTCGCCGAACGACTCGGGGGGCGACCAGGGGATGGACATGCCCTCCGCGACCGACGCCGAGTCCACGGTGGACGAGATGCCGAAGTCGGTGAGCGCCGGGTGCCCGAACTGGGTGACCAGGATGTTCGCCGGCTTGATGTCACGGTGCAGGATGCCGAGGCGGTGCGCCGTCTCGACCGCTCCCGCGATCTGGATCGTCGTGCGCATCGCCTCCGGCACCGACATGCGCTCCGAGCGGTAGCGCGCGCCGAGGTTCGGGCGCGAGCAGTACTCGAGCGCGAGGTAGGGGCGCCCGTCGGGGGCGACCCCCGCCTCGTACATCGTGACGATCGACGGGTGGTTCCCCAGCGTCGCCATGAGGTCGGCCTCGGCGTCGAACGCCGCGCGCTGGGTGTCGTTCGACCACTCCTTGAGCAGCACCTTCACCGCCACCTGGCGGCGCGGCCGGTGCTGCTCGTAGAGGAAGACGTCGGAGAAGCCGCCGGTGCCGATGACCTTGCGATACGTGTAGCCCGGGATCTCCGGCGGCGCGGAGGGTGCCCGCTTGCTGCTCATCCGCCAGTCACCAGATCCCTTCGAACGCGAGGGTGATGCCGTCCCCGAGCTCCAGCACGTCGCCGTCCACCACGATCTCCTTCTGGTTCGGGTGCAGGCGCCGGGGCTTCTGTCCCGGGCGGAGCAGCACGGTGCCGTTCGTGGTGGCGAGGTCCTCCACCAGCACGTGCCACTCCTCGAGCGTCACCTGGACGTGCGAGCGGGAGATGTCCTTCTGCGGGCTCGGGACCGTGACCATCCGCGGCATCCGGTCCGCCGACGTCGTGCTGGACCGGGGGCGGCGTCCGACGACGACGTCGCGGTCGAGCTCCACCACCTGGTCCTCCCCCGCGGGGGCCCCGTCGACCGCCCCGATCCGGACGCGGCCCAGCGGCGGGCGCGGCGAGAGCGCCGGGTCGCCGTCCAGCGGGACGCCGCAGGTGCGGCACTGCTGACGGGTCGGCGGGTTGGGGTGCCCCTGCGGGCACTCCAGCGCCAGGACGTCCCGGGCCCCGGGGGCCGCGGGCGCCCCGAACTGCGGCAGCGCGGCGCCCGCGGCCTCGCGCAGCGCGGCCAGGTCCGAGGTCATGATCGTGTTGCCGTCGTGGTCGTCGACGGGCCCGGACGGTGCGGGTGGTCCGCTCGGGGGCTCCGCGGAGACGGAGGCGGCACGGGAGGCGGCCGCCGGGGTCCCCGGGGCGCCGGGGCCGAACGGGATCGACGCGATCAGCCCGCCGTCCGACGCCGCCGGGGGCGCGGGAGGGGCGGGGGGCGCGGACGCCTCCGGCGCGGGGCCTGGTGCGGGGTCCGGTGCGGGAGCCTCGGGGCCCGCCGCGGGCCCGGACGACGCGTCCGGCGCGGCGTCGACCTCGCCCTCCTCGTCGCCGGCGAGACGCACCGCCGCGTCCTCGACGCTGCGGAACACGGTGTCGCCGAACAGGTGGTCGTAGTCGTCCCCGTCGCCGCCGAGCACGGTGTCCGAGCTCGGCTCGCCCTGCTCCTGCCGCTCGGGCGCGGGGGTCTCGTCGTCGTCCGGCGTGCCGTCGGCGATCGCGGGCCCGTCCGGGGCGGCGGCGTCCGGCACGTCGCCGGTGGCCGCCACGCCCTCGCCGGGCGCGGAGATCGTCGCGATCGGCAGGGGGTCACCGTCGGCGCCCCCGATCAGCGTCTCCTGCGAGGGGACCGCGACGACCGCGGGCAGCGCCGGAGCGCGCAGCTTCGACTGGCCCGGCAGCGGCCAGGCGTCCGGGTCGGAACCCCCGAGGCCGCCGAGCGGCTCGGCCGGGGCGGGTGCGGCGGGCCCCGCCGCAGGCGCGGCCGGGGCGGACCCGGCGGGTTCCGCCGCGGGTGCCGCCGCGGGTGCCGCGGTCGCGACGTCGCCGCCGTCCAGCGCCCGGCGCAGGAGCGCCGCGCGGACCACTCCGCCCTGCAACGGCCAGACCGGGCCGTCCCCGGCAGGGCCGGGGTCCAGGGCCAGCTCGACCGAGGCCACCTCCGCCACCACGCGCTCGGCCCACATCAGCACGCCGGCGCCGGACACCTCCACGTCGCCGCCCGCCGCCCGCACCCGCACCGCGGCGGACGTCCCGCGCACGGCGACGCGCGCCTCGCGCGCCCGGGCGTCGAGCGTCACCACCGCGAAGGGCGGCACCGCCGTCAGGCTCCCCGCGACGTCCGTCAGCGCCCCGACCACGGACACGACACCGCCCTGCTCCGGCGCCTCGAGCGCCTCCCAGAGCCGCGAGACGACCTCCGGCTCCACGGGCTCCGGCAGCAGCAGCACGGTGTCCCCCCGTACCAGCGCCTGCGCCCTGCCCTCGACGTATCCCACCGTCATCATGCGTCGACCTCCTGCCCCCCGGTCATCGAGGCCCGGCCCCACGCGCCCTCGGGCGTCGGGATCGTGTCCTCGTCGTCCAGCACCTGCCCGCCCCGCGGGCTGGTCGCGGTCTCGTCGTCGTCCACCGCATGGGTGACGTCGACCACCACGACCGTGATGTTGTCGCGGCCTCCGGCCGCGACCGCCGCCACCACGAGCCGGCTCGCCGCCCGCTGCGGGTCCGGGTGCTCGAGCAGCACCCGGGCGATCCGCTCGTCGGTGAGCTCGACGGTCAGCCCGTCGGAGCACACCAGCACCCGGTCGCCCGCGGCGACCGGGACGTACCGGAAGTCGGGCATCGGCGTGGAGTCCGCGCCGAGCGCCCGCGTCACGACGTTCCGGCGCGGGTGCAGCCGCGCCTCCTGCGCCGTGAGCATCCCCGCGTCCACCAGCTCCTGGACCTCGGAGTGGTCCACGCTGACCTGGTCCAGCACGCCGCTCGACATCAGGTACGTGCGCGAGTCGCCCACGTTCACGAACAGCCAGTAGGGGACGTCGTCCTGCTCGGAGACCAGCGCGCCGGTGAGCGTCGTGCCGGCGCCCCGCCCCGAGGGGCCGGTGTCGATCGCCCGCACCCGCGACTGCGCCAGGGCGACCAGCTCGGCCACCCGGTCGGCGTCCACCCTCGGCTCGTCCTGCAGCGGGCTCAGGGTGTCGAGCGCGACGGCGCTGGCGACCTCGCCCGCGTCGTGACCGCCCATCCCGTCCGCCACCAGGAAGACGCCGGCCCCGGCCAGGTACCCGTCCTCGTTGACCTTGCGCCGGCGCCCCACGTGCGACGAGCTGCCCCAGGACAGGACGAGCGCGTCGTCGTCGGTCATGCGTGCGCCCCCGGGTGGACGACGATGCGACGGTCGCCCACGTGGATCGTGGCCCCCATGGGCACGCGGACGCGTGCGCCGGGCTCGGCCACCCGCGGCGGCAGACCGGCGACGGAGATGACGGTCCCGTTCGTGGACCCGCGGTCGTTGATCCACAGGCCCGCGGAGTCCACGTCCAGGTCGGCGTGGTTCTTCGACACCGACCGCGTCGGGTCGTCGATCCGCACGAGCGTGACGGTCTCGCCCGCCGACGCCTCCGGGTTGCGGCCGACCCGGGCCGGCCCGTCGACGGTGTGCCGGTCGCCCGACTCGAGCTCGAGCACCACGCCCACGACGGGCGCCGGGCGCAGCTCCTGGCGCTGCGCCCGCGACTGCATGCGCGTGTCGAAGCTCGTGTGCTCCGACACCTCGGGCGTGACGTCCGAGGCGGGCTGCTGGGTCTGGGGCTGCTGGTGGGGCTGCTGGAACTGCTGCTGGAGCTGCTGCGGGTCGGGCATCGCCTGCTGCGGCCCCGCCGGCGGCTGGGCGGTGGACCCCGGGATCCCGGTGATGAGCCCGCCCGCACCCGACGCCGGACCGGCCAGCGGCTGGTAGGCCGGCGTCGCGTAGGGGTCCGGCACGCCGGCCGGCGGGCCGGCAGGGGCCTGGTACGGCGGCTGGTTCGTCGGCTGGTACGGCGGCTGGTTCACCGGCTGGTGCGCCTGTTGCTGCGGCGCCGGCTGCTGCGTCGGGGTCGGCGGCGCCGCCACCGCCCCCAGCAGGACGGCGGACGGCGCCGACGGCGGCGCGGCGAGGCCCACCGCCGGGCCGCCGGAGGCCGGGGCGAAGCTGGCGGTGCGCGGCGCCGCGGCACGCTGCATGGCGCGAGCGTCCACGACGACGGCCTTCCCGGCCTTGTCGTGCCAGCCCTGGCGGCGGCCGCCGCCGTCCCACAGCGGGCTGAGCTGCACGAGGATCGTGCCGAAGAACGGCACCAGCCCGCAGGCGGCGACGACCAGGTAGCGCAGGAACGCGCGGCCCACCCCGATCGGCATGCCGCCGTCGACGCCCTGCGTGCGGATACCCATGACCAGGTTGCCGAGCGTCTTGCCGGTCAGGCCCTCCCAGATCAGCATGGCGAGCCAGTACAGGCCCGCCGCCGCGGAGGCGAGGCCCGCCACGGTGAGGATCTGGGTGACGAGCCCCGCGAACCGCGGGTCGGTGGACGTGATGACGCCCGACGGCAGGTCGATCGTCGAGAACCCGATGCCGTAGACGATCCCGAAGAGCACCCCCGCCACGACGCCGTCGAGCAGGAACGCCACGATGCGCCGGCCCACGTGCGCGTACACGGGTACGGCCTCGGGCTCGGGCGTCGAGGACCCGAGGTACGCGGGCACCTGCGTGGCCGTCATCATCTCGGGCTCGGTGGTGCCCGTGTGCACGAGGGACGCGGGGCCACCCGGGCCGGCGACGCCGGCCGCGGCGTCGAACGCGCCCCGCGGAGGACCCGCGGGCGGCCCGACCGGCCTGCCCGTGCGTGGGAACTCGCGCCCGCACACGGCGCAGAACGGCGCCCCCGCCCGCTGGGTGGACCCGCAGCCGGGGCACTGCACGTCACTCATCGCTTCTCCTTGCTCCTGGAGCCGTCCCTGGAGACGATCCTCGAACCGACCCCGGAGACCTTGGCGCCGACGTCCCGCGCGAACCGGCCGAGCGCCCGCCCCGGCCGCCACGTCGCGCGAGCACGCAGCGACCGCAGGGACAGGGCCCCGAAGAGCCGGCGGCGCCGATCGACACCGGACCGCACCCCCGCGACGAGCTCGTCCACCTCGCGCCAGAAGTCGTCCGCCTCCGTGGCACTGGGCTCGCCCTCCCCGAAGACGCCTGCGTCCGCACGGTGGGCGAGAGCGAGCGTACCGGGCGCCCGGTACTGCTCGGCGATCAGGTACGCGCCCTCCCGGCGGGTGGCCGACGGGGGGACGGTGCTGCCCAGGTCCGTGGCGACGTCCACGACCTCGTGCCAGCCGCCGCTGATCCGGGCGGCAGCGTCGTCGGCCGTGCGCCGTCGGGCCCGACGACGCGCCTTGTACGCGAGGATCGCGACGATCGGGCCGCCGATCAGCAGCAGCGGGATCCCGACGATCAGCACGACCAGGCCCACGAGGCGCCAGTCGAAGGCCTCGTTCTCGGCCTCCTCCTCGTCGTCCTCGACCGTGCCCGCCTCGACGCGCTCGGGCTCCTCCGGCGGCTCCGGCTCCTGGAGCACCGGCGGCTTGGGCACCTGCTCCGACTTGGGCTCCGGCTGGATCTGCGGCTTCTGCTCCGGCACGGCCTCGATCGCCGCCCACCCGTACTCCGAGGTCGGCACCTCGACCCAGGCGTGCACGTCGCTGCCCAGCACGGTCCACGGCTCGCCGGCCGTGTAGTTGCTGTCCTTGCCGGGGTAGAAGCCCATGACGACGCGCGCCGGGATGCCGGCCTGCCGCGCCATGAGGGCGAGCGCGACGGCGAACTGCTCGTCGTCGCCCACCATCTTCTCCTGCTGCACCAGCGTGTCGACCCGCTCCGCGGAGTGGCCGGGGCGCGACGGGTACTGGCCCTCGAGCCCGCTCGACAGGACGCCCGACGCCGCGAGGGCGTCACGGATGAGGAACAGCTTCGTGGCCGGGTCCGTCTCCTCCCCCGCGAACTGCACCGCCTTCGCGGGCAGGCCCGGCGGCAGGGCCGACTGGTCGGTCTCGGGCAGGTCGGCACCCACGATCGTCGCCTTCTTGAGCGCGTCCTCCGACGGCTCCTCGGTGACGATCGTGTCCAGGCTGTACGTGTCGCCGGGGCGCACGCCCGCGGTCGTGAGCACCGTGCCCGTGGTCGAGTTGTAGTACGAGCCCGCGTCCTGGGCGCGCGCGTTCGCGTCCGTCCACGTGAGGCCCGTGAGCGCACCGAACTGCGGCACCCACACGCCGTCGTACCCCGTCACGGTCACGTCGACGCGCTGCGGGGTGCCCTCCTGGGCGGTGGCGATGGTCGTGCCGACGCGGCTGTACACGCCGGTGTCGCCGCCGGTCCCGGAGGCGTCGAAGACCACCCCGTCGTAGCGGTCGAGCGCGGCCAGGCGCACGCGGCCGTCCTCGGGCAGGTCGCTCACCGTGAACAGCTCGTCCTCCCGCTGCTCCTTCACGATGTGGCGGAAGCCGACGAGCGGGCTCGCGTACTGGTGCAGGTCGAGCGGCGGCACGATCGTCTCGCGCAGCACCGACCGCGGCTGGGACGGCATGATCGCCGGCGCCACGAAGGCGGCCGTCACGGCCGCGACGCCGAGGATGGCGGCGCCCGTGCGCACCCGGTACCAGCGCAGGCGGCGGGTGGCCTCCTCGCTCTGCTCCGTGCTGATCGAGTGGGTCCCGACCCGCGCCTCCATCGCGCGGACCCCGCCCCACAGCAGGCCGACGAGGGCGATCGTGATGCCCTGGGCCACCGGCAGCGCCGCGTCGAGCGTGCCGAGCAGGATGACGCCCACGAACCCGACGAGCACCGGGACCATCGCCCACACCGCGTGCCGGGCGCGCCAGGCGATCGTCCCCGCGACGAGCGCCACGAGCAGCATCAGCAGGTAGGGCACGACCGCGAGCTCCGGGAACGAGCTCATGGGCGGCACCGTGGTGATGAACTGCTTCCAGCCCTCGACCGCGCCGATCAGGAGGTCCTGGAGGGTCTGCAGGCTCGGCAGCACGCCGCCGATCGCGTCCTGCGGCAGCGCGAGGGCCGCGCCGAACAGCAGGTACGCGACCACCGCGACCGCCAGCACGAGCACCGCCGGGAACCGGCGCCAGGCACCGAGCCAGGCGACCGTCAGACCGAGGACGGCGCCCCCGGCGGCGGGCAGCACGTAGCCCGCCGAGCCCCAGACCGGCCCGAAGCCGACGGCGACGGCCGCGAGCAGCACCACGAGCGCCGCCAGGTCGACCAGGGCGAGCGGCGACGTCGCGCGGGGACGCGACGCCTCCTTGCGGCGCGTCGTGCCGCGGCCGAGCCCGGTGCCGGTGCGCAGCGAGTCGTCGCCCGCGCCCTGCCCCGACCAGGCCCGGCGCCCGCCGCGTGTGGTCTCGTCGTTCATGTCTCGCTCATCTTCTTCAGCGCGATCGGCAGGTCGCCCAGCCGCCCGAGGGTCAGGACGCCGACCTCCGCGATGTTGTGCCGCGACAGGTTCGCCCCCGGCACGCACTGGATCGCCATGACGTTCACGCCCACGGGCAGGCGCGCGGACGCGGACCGCAGCTCGGTCGGGGTCACCCGGCTGCCGAGCACGAACGCGATCACGGACGCGTCGGCGGCGGTGCTCCCCGCGGCGCGGGCCAGGTCGACGAGCGCACGACGCGACGGCTCGAGCTCCACGCGCGACAGGTCGTCGAGCAGCCGGGTGTGGTGGTCGCCGCGCAGGCTGCCGGACTGCACGAGCACGGTGACCCCGCGGTCCTCCTTGATGGCCTGCAGGCCGAGGGAGGCGCACACCGACACCGCGAGCTCGAACTCGTCGTCGTTCGCGTAGTCCTCGACGCGGGTGGAGAGCAGCACCGCGAGGTGCGAGCGCCGCGTCTCCTCGAACTGGCGCACCATGAGCGTGCCGGTGCGGGCCGTCGTCTTCCAGTGGATGTGCCGCAGGTCGTCGCCCGCCACGTACTCGCGCAGGGCGTGGAACGACACGTCGGAGTCGGTGATGTCGGTCGTGACGCGCCCCTCGAGGTCGCGCAGGTAGCCCGTCGACGACCCCGCCAGGTTCTTCACCTGCGGGTGCACGAACAGCTCCTGCTCGTCCGTCCACGTCACCTCGCGGCGCAGCAGCCCGATCGGGTCGGCGCGCACCGACTTCACCGGGCCGACGGTGATGACGCCGCGGCGCCGGGTCGGGATGCGGAAGATCTCCTCGTGCGAGCCGCCGCCGCGCAGCCGCGGCACCGGGAACGCGGCGGTGCCGCGGCCGACGGGCAGCTCCATCACGGACGGCAGGATCGGCCGCGCCGCGGAGTTGCGGACGTCGAGGCGCCCCACCGCCGGGTCCCCCACCGTCACGCGCGACTGCGTGAGCGTGAGCGAGACCTCGTACCGCAGGCGCCCCAGGACGAAGCCGATGGCCGCCACGAGGGTCACCGTGAGCAGGACGGCGCCGACGAGCACCTCGAGCCAGCCCAGGGCGAGCCCGGCCACCCATGCGCCCACGCACACGACCAGCACGGCCACGCCGAACGTCGAGAACGCCTGCGTCACGGGGGCGCACGCCCGCACGAGCGCCGCCCAGCGTGCGCCGACGGCCCCGGACGCGCGCACCCACCAGCGCCCGAGCCGGTTCCCGGTGGTGTCCCGTGCGGCCGCGGGGGCCGGGGACACCGGGGTCGATGTCGAGGTCATACCGCGGCGCGCTCCTGCGGCGCGGCGACGTCGGCGAGGATGCGCGCGAGGACGACCTCCGCCCGGGCGCCGGTGAACTCGGCCTCCGGGTCCAGGACGAAGCGGTGGGCCCAGACGGGCTGCGCGAGCTGCTTGACGTCGTCCGGCAGCACGTAGTTGCGACCGTGCGCGGCCGCCCACACCTTGCAGCACCGCACCAGGGCGAGCGCGCCACGGACGGACACGCCGATCCGGGCCTCGGGCGCGTTGCGGGTCTCCTCCGCCAGGCGGCTCACGTACTCGAGCACCGCGGAGTCGGTGTGCACCGTCGCGCCGAGCGTCGCCATCTCCGTGACCGCCTGCGTGGTGATGATCGGCTGGAGCGCCTGGCTGCGGTCGCGCACCGACGCGCCGGACAGGATCTCCACCGTGGACGCGTGGTCCGGGTAGCCCACCGACGTCTTCATGAGGAAGCGGTCGAGCTGCGCCTCGGGCAGGCGGTACGTGCCGGCCTGCTCGATCGGGTTCTGCGTGGCGATGACCATGAACGGGCGGCCCACGTCGTGGGTGGTGCCGTCCACGGTGACGCGCCCCTCCTCCATGACCTCCAGCAGCGCCGACTGCGTCTTCGGCGAGGCACGGTTGATCTCGTCGGCCAGCACGATGGACGCGAAGATCGGGCCCGGGCGGAAGTCGAACTCGTGCGTGCGCTGGTCGTAGATCGTCACGCCGGTGACGTCGGACGGCAGCAGGTCCGGGGTGAACTGGATGCGGTTGTGGGAGCCCTGCACGGACGCCGCGATCGCGCGTGCCATCGCCGTCTTGCCGGTGCCGGGGGCGTCCTCCAGCAGGAGGTGCCCCTCGGCCAGCATGCAGGTCAGCGCGAGGCGCACCACGGGCGCCTTGCCCAGGACCGCCTGCCCCACGTTGCCGACGAGGCGCTCGAACGTCTGGGCGAACCAGGCGGCCTGCTCGGGGGTCATCGTCATCTCGGTGTTCCTTCGTGCTCGTTGTCTCGGGGAGTCGTGGTCCTGCTGGACGGGGTCACCAGGTGGTCGCGGCATATCGCTCGCCGTCGATCACCACGGCGACCTGGGTGCCGTCGTAGCCGTAGTAGCAGTCGAGCTGGACGGTGGTCGAGGCGCCGAGCTTCACGTCGTAGCCGGGGCCACCCGGGGTCGTCCAGACCTTGCTGCCCGTCATGCGGATGTTGTGCCAGCCCGCGGTCGAGTCCGGGTTGTTGTACGACCAGCACTCGACGCGGTGGGACTTGCCGTCGAAGTCCTTGGCCGTGACCTTGAAGTAGTTGCAGTTGCCGGACGAGCAGCCGTCCTGCACGCCGGTCCGGTTGCCCTTCGACACCGTCGCCTTCGGCTGCGGCGGCGCGTCCGTCTTGCCCGTGACGGAGGTCCACGCTCCCCAGCCCGCCTCGTTGTGGGCGCGGGCCTGCAGCGTGTAGGTCTTGCTGTAGCCCGTCGGGACACCGACGGAGGCCGGCCACGACGTCTTGGTCCCTTCGTCCGAGGCGCTGCCCGACAGCTTCCACTCGATCTTGTCGACCGCCCGCCCGCCGTTGCTGCTCGGGGCGTTGATCGAGAACGACCCGTCGTCGACCCGGCCGGTGCCGTTCTTGGTCCCGCTCCAGCTCAGGCGCGGGTTTCCCGGGGTGGTGAACGGGGTCACGGAGCCCGAGCTGTCCGACCAGTCGGAGCAGGTGTACTCGTTGCACGCCTGGACCTGGAACGTGTACGTGGTGCCGTTGGACAGGCCCTTGTAGGTGTACGACGTCACGTTGCCGACGTTCTTCCCGCCGGAGCCGTTGGCCCGCACCTGGTAGTACGGGGCCGGCCCCCGGAACTCCGCCGCCGCGCTCCAGCTCACGTCCGCCTGGCCGTTCGTGGTCGACCCGAGGGCGGCCTGCACGTTGCCCGGCACCGTCGGCGTGCCGTACGGGACCACCGCGTTGGACGCGGGGCTCGCGGCGGAGACGTCGGCCTTGTTCTCGGCCCGCACCTTGAAGGTGTACGTGGCGTTCGTCTTGAGGTCCTGCACCGTCTGGGACCGCGCCTTGCCGACCTTGACGGTCTTGACCTGGGAACCGCCCTCGTAGACGTCGAGGTAGTACATGTCGATCGGGGCGCCGTTGGTGTCCGGCTCCTGCCACGACACGGTCGTCTGGCCGCCCACGGCCGTGTCCACCCGGCTCGCCTTCGGGGCCGCCGGGGCCGCCGGGGGGCCGGCGGGCGTCTCCGGGGAGGACGCCTTGCCCCAGTCGGACGGGTCCGGGGCGTCGTTCAGCGCCTGCGCCCGCACCGTGTACGCGGTGCCGTTGGTCAGGCCCTCCCACACGGTCGAGGTCCCCTCGACGCACGGCTTCTGGATCTTGCCGTCGGCCGGGGCCGGGCTGATCTCCAGGTTGACGCACGTGATCGCGGACCGGTCGGTGTAGTCCTTGTTCGTCCACGTGACGGTGAGCTGCTCGTCGCCGAACTCGAGCTTCGGCGCCGCCGGCGCGTCGGGCTTCTGGTCCGGCCGGGCGCTCTTCGACGCCGCCGACTCGTCCGAGTCGCCCACCTCGTTCGTGGCCGTCACCGTGAACGTGTACTCCACGTCGTTGGTCAGCCCGTCGAAGGTGCACGTCGTGGTGGCGCACTCCTGGGTCTTGCCGTCCGAGGCGTGCAGCGTGTACCCGGTGATGTCGGCGCCGTTGTTGTTCGGCTGCTCCCAGCTCAGCACCACCGTGCCGGAGCGCACCTCCTCCACCGTGGGCGCGCGCGGCGGCTCCGGACGGCCCAGGACGGTGACCGTCACGGTGCCCTCGACCTGGCGGTCCGGGTCCTGCGTGGCGTCCTGCACCGCGTAGCGCGCGGTGAGCACACCGTGGAAGTCCTCGTCCGGGGTGATGATCACGTCCCGGTCGTCGTACGACACGGTGCCCGACCCGGTCTCGCCGTACGCGCCGACCACGGTCAGGTCCTCGCCCGGGAACGGGTTGGTGTCGTTCTCCAGCACCGGGATCGTCACCGGCTGCCCCTGGTGGGCGTCGGGCACCTTGTCGGGCGTCGTCTGCACGAGCGGGCGCGTGGAGCCGACGACCGTGAGCTCGAGGTTGCCGCTGACGGGCGGGTTCTTGCCGTCGGACACGGTGAACGCGACGTCCTGCGTGGTGCCCTTGGGCACCGACGGCTCGACCTGCGCGGTCACGGTGCCGCCCGACACGGACGTCGTGATGCCCTTCGGGCTCTCGACGTCGAAGGTCAGCTTGTCCTTGTCCGGGTCCTTGACGTAGCGCGACAGGTCGACCGTGCTGTCCTCGCCCGCCGCGACCTGGAGCGTCGGCGAGCCGACCACCTTCGGCGGCTGGTTCGTCGAGGGCACGACGTCGATCGGCAGCGTGAGCACCGCCTTGTTGCCGTCCTCGTCGTCGGGCCCGTCGCCGTCGGTCACCTCGAAGCTCACCGACGCCGACCCGGCGAAGTCCTCGCTCGACGTGAACTCGATCGTGTCGGCGTCCTGCACGACCGCGGTCCCCTCGGTGACCTCGACCGACTTCTCCTCGGTGATCCGCGGCTCACGACCGTCCCGGACCACCACGAGCTCGCCCAGCTCGACGGGCAGCGGCTCGCCGCTGACCGCCTGGAGCGGCGTCGAGCCCGGCTTCACGTAGGGACGCGACTGGTCGCCCGGCACGCGCACGAAGGCCTTGGCCTGCAGCCCGTCCACGTCCGTGACGGTGTAGGTGATCACCTGCGCCTGCGGCGTCAGCGCCACCTGCACCTGGCCGTCCTCGCGCACGGTGACGCCCTCGGTCTGCTGGTCCACCGACACCTCGAGGTCGGCACCCACGCCGTCGGGGTCGACGTCGTTGGCGAGCACGTCCACCGTGACCGTCGAGGCGTCGCGGACCTGCTCCGCCGTCACCACGTCGTCCTTCGCGACCGGCCGGAGCAGCGGCGCGTCGGCGTCCACGTTCACCGTGACCGACCCGGTGGAACGTGCCTTGAAGGCGTCCTGGACCGTGTAGTAGAAGGACGTCGCGCCCTCGTCGGCGGGGGCCTCGAGGACGATGTCGTCCTCGACCGCCTTCGGCGTCAGCCCGTCCGGCAGCCCGTCGAAGCCGTCCTTCACGAGGCCGATCTCGTCGCCGTCGGGGTCGTTGTCGTTCTCCAGCGCGCGCACGGCCACCGTGCGCCCGGGCCGCACCGTGGTCTCGTCGTCCACGGCCTGCGGGGGCTGGTTCGTCTCCGGCGGCGCGGCGATGCCCACGTGCACGGTGCCCTGGCCGACCGCTCCACGGGTGTCGGTCACCTGGTAGGTGAAGGAGTCGAAGCCCGCGGCGCCCTCGGCAGCCGTGTAGTCGACGAACCCGTCCACGATCGTCGCCGTGCCCTGCTCCGGGGCCGCGGCGATCGAGCTCAGCGTGACCTGGTCGCCGTCGGGGTCGGTGCCGTCGAGCGCGAGCGGGATGCGCACCGTCTTGCCGCTGAGCACCCGCGTCTCGGTGTCGGGCACCTGCGGGGCGGTGTTCTCCTCGTCGTCCTTGATCGTGATGGTGACCTGGGCGGAGTCCTTCTGACCGTTGCTGTCCCGCACCTCGTAGACGAGGTGGGCGGTGCCCGCCTCGGGACCCGCCTTGAACCGCACGGTGTCCTCGGAGACGAACGCCTCGCCGAGCTCCGCCTCGGGCTCCTCCTGCAGCTCGTCGTTCAGCTCGACGTCCAGCCCGTCCGGGTGCGTGTCGTTGTCGAGCACGGGGACGGTGACGACGTCGCCCGTGTGGACGATCGCCTCGTCGGCACCCGCGTCCGGCGGCCGCAGGGTGTTCGGGGCCGGGATGGGCACCACGCGCACCTGGCCGGTGGCGGAGCCGGTGCCGTTCGCGACGGTGTACTCGAAGGTCACCGGCTCGTCGAGCCGCTGCTTCTCCATGATCTTGAGGACGTCGTGGTTGAGCACCGCCACGTCGACCGGGGAGTCGTCCGGCACGGAGACCGACTGCACGACGAGCACGCCGCCCGCCGGGTCGGTGTCGTTCGCCAGCACGTCGAGCAGCGCGGAGCCGTCCGACGGCAGCAGCACCTGGTCGGAGACCACCACCGGCGGGGCCGCGTCCTCCGGCGGCGCGACGACGTCCACCCGGACGAGCCCCGTCGTCGAGTTGGGGCCGTCGCTCACCTGGTAGGTCACGTCGAAGGACCCGGGCTCGTCGCCCTGCACCGTGAACATCCCCGCGTTGAGGTTGTTCGAGAACGACAGGCCCTTCTTCTCGGTCACGTGCACGAGCCGGAGCGGGTCGCCGTTGGGGTCGGTGTCGTTCTCGAGCGGCCGCACGGTGACCGGCTGGCCGGCGAGCACCGTGACGTGGTCCTGCACCGCGACCGGTGGCTCGTTGGTCGCCACGACCTCGACGATCAGCGTCCCCTCCACCGGCTTGCCCCGGGAGTCGGAGACCGTGACGTCGACGATCTTGCGGCCGGTGGCCGCCCCGCCGTCGCGGAACTCGATCGTCCCGTCGGGCCGCGAGCGCACCTCGTCCTTCGGGTCGCCCGTGCTGGCGTGGGACAGGAACAGGTCGTCGCCGTCCGGGTCGCGGAAGTACGGCAGCACCTTGATGCTGGCGGTGCCGTCCTGGCCGACCCGCAGCACGGGCTCGCCCGTCTGGGTCGGGGCGTCGTTCTCGGACTCCGGCACCACGGTGAGCGTGACCTTCGCGGTGTCGGACCCGTCGCGGCCGTCGTCGACCACGTAGGTGAGCGTCGTGCTCCCCGTCGCGTCCGTGGGCACGTCGGCCTGCAGCGCGGCGCCGTCGAGCACCCGGTCCACGGCGATGTCACCGGTCGGCTCGCCGTCGACCTCGACGGTCATGACGTCGCCGTCGGGGTCGACGTCGTTGCCGAGCACGTTGAGCACGGTGGTGCGGCCGGGCCGGACGCCGAACGAGTCGTCCTTCGCCTGCGGCGGCCGGTTCTTCTTGTCCCGGTCGGCGACGAACTGGTCGACCTGCTCCGGCGTCGTCTCCTCGGACTCGGTCTTCTCGCCCTCGTCGTTCTCCGGGATGGTCAGGTCCCAGTCGTCGACCTTCTGGAACTCGTCCGCCGCCATCCACAGGGTGCCGCGGGCCACGTCGTTGAGCACGATGACGTCGCGGTTCACGCGGTAGACGAGGCTGCTGTCGGCGGAGAGGCCCTCCAGGACGACGTCCTGGTCGTCGTCGGTCCCGGGGCAGTCGCGCACGACCTGCCCGGACACCGACCAGGCGCCGTAGACGCACTCGCCGAGCTGGACGGGCCGCGCGGGCGTGCCGTTCGCGGTCCGCTTCGTCGGCGTCCCGCCGTCCAGCGGCTGGGAGACCAGCCCGCGCGAGGTCGCGAGGAGCACGATGTCCGAGTCGGGCGACGGCTGCTGCAGCTGCGCCTCGGCGCCGCCGTCGATCTCCACCGCGTCGCCCCCGGGCAGCACGACCTTGCCCGTCGAGCGGTCGAGCACCACGGGCTCCTCGCCCACGGTGGTCACCTGCACGTCGGTCCCCGGCTGCACCGAGAGCCGTTCCTCCTCGGGGTCCTCGGCCGTGCCGCGCGCGCTGGTCGGGATGGTCCACAGCTTCTGGTCGGCCGGGGACGCCACGACGGCGGTGCCGCCGGTGCTCACCTCGAGCCGGGCGCCCTTGCCCACCTTCTCGAGCACGGGCTCCGTCTCCTCGGGGTCGAAGGACGCCGCCCCGTCGAACGGGAGCACCCACACGCTGCCCGACTCGCCGTCGTAGATCGCGGTGGTGGCGCTGCCCGAGGCGACCTGCGCCCCTCCGGGCAGCTTCATCGTGCTGGTCAGGGCGAGCTGCGCCGGGTCGACGGGGCTGGCCGAGGAGTCCCCCGTGCTCGACAGGAGCACGCGCTGCGCGTCCTGCTGGACGTCGAAGCCCGTCGTGTTGGCGTACAGCGTGCCGTCGAGCGCCTTGGCCTCGTAGTTGAACCGGCCGATCTCGCCGTCGGCGGCGTTCGTCACCCACACGCCGGAGTCGTTGAGGTCGACGTCCACCGTCGCCTCGCCGTCGTACCAGAGCGCGAAGCCGGTCAGCCCCGCGCCGAAGAGCGCGACGACCCCGACCGATGCGATGGACCGACGGTTCTCCACGGCACGAGAGACGAGGCTCATGCGGTTCGGTTCCTCTCCTACTTCTGGGCAGGTGCGGACAGCGGCTGGTGCGACAGCCCGCGCGCTACCGTCGCGCCGCGGGCGGAGGACCGGTCTGACCCATCTGGGGAAGTTGCCTGGGAACCGGCGTGATGCATACCTCGGCGAACCCTACCGAAGACGCCCGACATGACGCGGTCCGTCTCGATGGGTAGGCCTCCCCATGCACCGCCGCACTACGGTAGTGGGCGAACCCCACCCACCTGATACGTCCGGGCCCGGATCGCACGCCGATCTGAGCAAGACCAGAGCAGCAAGGAGCAGTCGTGGCCGACTCGTCGTTCGACATCGTCAGCAAGGTGGACCGCCAGGAGGTGGACAACGCCCTCAACCAGGCCGCCAAGGAGATCGCGCAGCGGTACGACTTCAAGGGGGTGGGCGCGTCCATCGCGTGGAGCGGTCAGGACACCATCGTCTTCGAGGCGAACTCCGCGGAGCGCGTGCTCGCCGCCCTCGACGTGTTCCAGACCAAGCTCGTCAAGCGCGGGGTCTCGCTCAAGGCCCTCGACACGGGCGAGAACGAGCCCCAGTCGTCCGGCAAGGTCTACCGGCTCGCCGGCTCCCTCAAGGAGGGCCTCGCGGGTGAGAACGCCAAGAAGGTCACCAAGCTCATCCGCGAGGAGGGCCCCAAGGGCGTCAAGACGCAGATCACCGGCGACGAGGTCCGCGCGACGAGCAAGTCCCGCGACGACCTGCAGGCCGTGATCGCGCTCCTCAAGGGCGCGGACCTCGACTTCGCGGTCCAGTTCGTCAACTACCGGTGACCGCACGGGCGGGCGGCGCACGCCGCGGGTTGCCGCGCGTGGTCGCGACAGACCTCGACGGCACGCTGCTGCGCTCGGACGGCACCGTCTCCGCGCGCACGCGCCGCGCGCTGCGGGACGTGGAGGACGCCGGAGTCGAGGTCGTCTTCGTCACCGCCCGCCCGCCCCGCTGGCTGGCCGACCTGGGCGACCTGGTCGGCGGCCACGGCCGGGTCATCGCGCTGGGCGGCGCCGCGGTCTGGGACCTGGGCTCCGGCCGGGCGCTGGACGCCTGCGGCTTCGGCGAGGGCGTCGTGCAGGAGCTCGTCGCCGGGCTGCGGGCGGCCGTGCCCGGGGTCGGCCTCGCCGTCGAGACCGTCCGCGGCCCGGCCTTCGACCCCTGGTTCCCCGACGGCGAGCCCGGGCTCGACCGCGGCCTGCGGGCCGTGCCCGTCGAGCACGCGCTGCGCGGCGGGGACGACGCCGTGGCCAAGCTGCTCGCCGTCCGGCCCGGCACCCCCACGCAGGGCTTCGGCGTCGTGCAGCGCGGCGACGTCCGGGACGACGACCAGGAGATGTTCTTCGACCGGGTGCGCGAGGTCGTGGGCGGCCGGGCCGAGCTGCACTACTCCGGCGCCGCCGGGCTGGCCGAGCTGCTGCCGCCCGGCGTGACGAAGGACGTCGCGCTCGCCCGGTGGTGCCGCCGGCTCGGCGTCGACGCCCGCGACGTGTGGGCCTTCGGCGACATGCCGAACGACCTGCCGATGCTGCGCTGGGCCGGCCGCGGGCACGCCGTCGCCAACGCGCACCCGGACGTGCTCGCCTGCGCGGACGCCGTCGTGCCCGGCAACGACGACGACGGCGTCGCCGCCGCGCTCGAGGCGGCGCTCGACGTCTCCCCGCGCGTGGACGGCTACTCCGCCGAGCCGCTCTCCCCCTGAGCCTGCGTGCGCTGCCGGTCGGCGACGAGCTGCGCGCGCAGCTCCTGCACCTCCGCGACGAGCAGCGCCACCTGCGCCTGGCTGACCATGCCGACGGGCGCCTCCCCCGCCGCACCCAGGCGGTCGTCGGGCGACGACGTGTCGGTGACCCGCTCCACCAGCCAGGACGAGAGCGTCGCCGTCACGACGCCCAGCAGCGCGATGCCCCCGAGCATCAGGCAGACCGCGATGACCCGGCCCGTCGGGGTCACCGGCGTGAGGTCGCCGTAGCCGACGGTCGTGATGGTCACCATCGCCCACCAGAACCCGTCGCCGAGGTTGACGATGTTGGCGCCCGGCGCACCCCGCTCGGCCTGTGTCACCGTCAGCGCTCCGACGACGACCAGGAGCGCGGTGCCGGCCACGGCGAACCGCACCACGCGTCCCCGCAGGCGCACGGCGTTGACGCGGTTGAGGCGCACCACCACGGAGACCAGCAGCAGGGGGCGCAGCACCGGCAGCACGACCACGGCGAGCTCGAGCGGGTGCCGGCGCACGTACCGCCACGGGTGCGGGGCCAGCCGGGTGCGCACCACGTAGTCCAGGACGAAGAGCAGCCACGTCACCCCGAGCACGACGGAGCAGACGGCCCGCACGTCCGGCGAGACGTCCGGGCGCGCGATCGGGATCGCGTACGCGACCAGGAACAGCAGGGAGATCGCCGTCAGCGGCCACTCGGTGGCCGCCTGCCAGCGCCGCAGGCGCGCGTGACCGGCGTCCGGGTGCGACGACGTCGGGCGCTCGCGCTGCCCGGGCTCGGCCGTGTCACGGGTGTCGTCCCGGCCGCCCGGCGGGGCTGAGGTCATCGCAGGTCAGCCTGGCAGACCGACGTCGGCCACGCTCCCCGAGCGCGGCCGCGCGGGGCGTCAGTAGCGGGTGATTCCCCCCGGGCCGAAGCCCGTGCCGCCGGCCATCTTCTCCAGGCGGGCGATGCGGTCCGCCATCGGCGGGTGCGTGGAGAACATCTTCGCCATGCCGGCGCCGCGGAACGGGTTGGCCAGCATGAGGTGGGAGACGTTCTGCAGCTCGCGGGTCTGCGGCAGCGGTGCCTTCGCCGTGCCGGACTCCAGCTTGCGCAGCGCGGACGCGAGGGCCATCGGGTCGCCCGTGAGCTTGGCGCCGTCCTCGTCCGCGTCGTACTCGCGCGTGCGGGAGATCGCCATCTGGATCATCATCGCGGCGAACGGCGCGAGGATCGCCATGGCCAGCGCGGCGAGCGGGTTGCCGCCCTCGCGCCGGTCGCCGCCGCCGAAGATCAGCAGGAACTGCGCCAGCGAGGTGATGACGCCCGCCATCGCGGACGCCACCGAGGACGTGAGGATGTCGCGGTTGTACACGTGCATCAGCTCGTGCCCGAGCACGCCGCGCAGCTCCCGCTCGTCGAGCAGGCGCAGGATGCCCTCGGTGCAGCACACCGCCGCGTTCTTGGGGTTGCGCCCGGTCGCGAACGCGTTCGGCGCCTGCGTGGGCGAGATGAACAGGCGCGGCATGGGCTGGCGGGCCTCGGTGGAGAGCTCCCGCACGATGCGGTACATCTCCGGCGCCTCGAGCTCCGTCACCGGGTAGGCGTGCATCGCCCGGATCGCGATCTTGTCGGAGTTCCAGTAGCCGACGAACGTCGTGACGAGGCCGATCCCCACGAAGACGACGAGCATGCCCGCGCTGCCGCGGAAGAACAGCGCCCACAGACCGAGGACCACGGCCCACATGACGCCGAAGAGCGCCGCCGTCTTGAGACCGTTGAAGTGCTGGTGGCCCATGTGTCCTGCCGTCTCCTTCCGTGCGCCCTGCCCGCGCCGGCGCGCCGGCAGGATGTCACGGGGTGAACGCGCCGAGGGCCCGGGCGGTTCCCGCCCGGGCCCTCGTGCCGATCCGTCGGTCCCGCCGTCAGGCTCGCACCGTCACGCGCGACCCTTCGCGATGTCGAGCATCTCGTCGCGCGGCACGACCTTGATCCGCTCGCGGCCGTGCGGCTCGCCCAGCGCCTTCTCGTGCTCGTCGAGGAGCACGAAGTGGTCCCACTCGACGACGTCCACGCCGCGGTCGGCGAGGAAGTCGAGCACGGCCTGCGGGTCCGCCTGCGTGGCGGTGCGGCCGGACGCGAGGTCGCCGGTCGCGACGTCGCCGCCGTCGCCCACACCCGTGACGTCCTCCACGAGGTGGCGGATCGTCTCGGACGCGTCGGACTTGGTGTGGCCGATGAGGCCGACCGGCCCGCGCTTGATCCAGCCGGTGGCATACACGCCGGGCAGGTGCTCGCCGTCGAGGTCGACGACGCGGCCCTCGCGGTTGGAGATGACGCCCTTCAGCTCGTCGAAGGGGATCTCCGGCAGCGGCGAGCCGAAGTAGCCGACCGCGCGGTACACGGCCTGGACCGGCCAGTCGTGGAACTCGCCCGTGCCCTTGACCGTGCCGTCGCCCTGGAGCGCCGTGCGCTCGGTGCGCAGCCCCACGACCTTGCCGTCCTCGCCGAGGATCTCGGCCGGCGCGTGCAGGAAGTGCAGGTGCAGGCGGCGCGAGGCCTTCTGCGTCGACGGGTCGACGAGCGTCCAGTCCGTGAGCGTCTTGACGACCTGCTTGGTCTGGTTGGACGACTCGACCGCGGCCATCGAGCCGTCGTCGAACTCGTAGTCCTCGGGGTAGACGACGATGTCGACGTCCGGCACGTGGCCGAGCTCGCGCAGCTCCAGCGGCGAGAACTTCACCTGCGCCGGGCCGCGGCGGGCGAACACGTGCACGTCGGTGACCGGCGAGGTCTTGAGGATGTCGTAGACGTTGGCCGGGATCTCGGTGGGCAGCAGGTCGTCCGCGTGCTTGGCGAGGATGCGCGCGACGTCGAGGGCGACGTTGCCGGCGCCGAGCACGGCGACCTCCTTGGCCTCGAGCGGCCAGGTGCGCGGCACGTCGGGGTGGCCGTCGTACCAGGACACGAAGTCCGCCGCGCCGTACGAGCCCTCGAGGTCGATGCCGGGCACCGGCAGCTCGTGGTCCTTGATCGCGCCCGTGGAGAAGATCACGGCGTCGTAGAACTGACGCAGGTCGTCGAGCTTGAGGTCGACGCCGTAGTCCACGTTGCCCAGCAGGCGCACGTCGCCGCGGCCGAGCACGCGGTGCAGCGCGGTGATGATCTGCTTGATGCGCGGGTGGTCCGGGGCGACGCCGTAGCGCACGAGGCCGAACGGGGCGGGCAGGCGTTCGAAGAGGTCGATGCTCACGTCGAGGTCGGTCTTCGACAGGATGTCCGCGGCGTAGATGCCGGCGGGGCCTGCGCCGACGATCGCGACGCGCAGAGGTCGGATGCTGCTCACTGCGGGATACGCCTTCCGGATCGGGGATGCGTGGCGTTCGATTCTAGGAGGATTCTCCTGCGATCGGGTGAGGCTTACCTCACCTGTCAGGGTCCAGCCTTACCCAGGGTGCCACAACCGTCCCGCCATGTGAACGGCTTGTCTTGCAGATCGGTCACAGTTGCCTCGGGCTTTCATCAGCGCGCCAGTCGTTCGACCACGGCGCCGTACAGCGCCGGCGCCCGGGCCGCCGCCGGCACGACCCGGCCGCGCAGCGGCGACGTCGCCGCCGCCACGAGCCCGGACGTGAGCCAACGCACGTCCCGGGTGGCCCGGGACCACGCACGCTCGTACCCGGCCGGGTCGTCGAGGTCCGCGACGGCGGCGCGCGCCTGCGCGAACCCGACCCGGAGCCCCTCCCCCGTCAGCGCGTCCACGTAGCCGGACGCGTCCCCGACCAGCCGCACCCGCCCGGCCGTCCGTGCCCGGCTGCGCACCCGCATGGGCCCCGCACCCCGCACCGGCCCGGCCGCCGGCGCGCCCGCCAGCCGGTCGGCCAGCTCCGGCAGGGTCGCGAGCGCCGTGTCGAGGTCCGCGCCCGCCGGGCCGAGCACGGCCACGCCCACGAGGTCCGGGGCCACGGGCGTGACGTACGCCTCGACCCGCGGCGCCCAGTGCACCTCCACCAGGTCCGTCCACGGCGGCACCCGGAAGTGCCGGCGGAGCCCGAACCGCCGCCTCCGGTCGCGGCCGACGCGCCGGCGCGCGACGCCGGGGGGCCCGTCGTCGCGCAGGTCGAGCCCCACCTCCCTCCGCACCCGCGAGTGCAGCCCGTCGCAGGCGAGCAGCCAGCGGCCGCGGACCCCCGCCGCCACGGCGCCCTCGGCGTCCTGCACCACCGCCCCGGCGCGCCGGGGAAGCACGGACGCGCCGGCGTCGAGCGCGGCCGCGTGCAGCGCGGCGTGCAGGGCGGTGCGGCGCACGCCACGGCCGGGCCCGGCCGCGAACCGGTGGTCGGCGGCGACCCCGTCCTGGCGGTAGGAGATCCCGCGCAGCGGCCAGCCCGGCGGGTCGACCCCCAGCCGCCGCACCGCGGCGAGCGTGCCCGGCATCAGCCCCTCGCCGCACGCCTTGTCGACCGGTGCCGACCGGGGCTCCAGCACCACGACGCCCAGCCCGGCCCGCCGCGCCTCGATCGCCGCCGCGAGGCCGACGGGGCCGCCGCCGACCACCAGCACGTCCGTCTCGACGTCGACGCCCTGGTCGGGTCGACGCATCAGCCGGCCCCGGCGGCCCGCAGCGCGCGTTCCTCCGCGGGGATGCGAAAGCTCAGCAGCAACCAGGCGTTCAGGACGGTGAACACCAGCGCCGTCACCCACGCCGTGTGCACCAGCGGCAGCGCGACGCCCTCGACGACCACGGCCACGTAGTTGGGGTGCGCCAGCCAGCGGTAGGGGCCGCGGCGCACCAGCGGCAGCCCGGGCACCACGATCACGCGCGTGTTCCACCGCTCCCCCAGCGTCGCGATGCACCACCAGCGCAGCCCCTGGCTCGCGAGGACGAGCGCGAGCATGGGCCACCCCAGCCACGGCAGGAAGGGCCGGTCGGCGACGACGACCTCCACGACGCACGCCACCAGCAGGCCGGTGTGCAGGGCGACCATCGCCGGGAAGTGCCCGCGGCCGGACTCGACGCCCCCGCGCGCGAACGACCAGCGGGCGTGGCGCGCCGAGACCACGAGCTCGGCCAGCCGCTCCACGCCGGTCGCGAGCACCAGGGCGGCGTAGAGCGCCGCGCTCATGCCGCCCCCGCGGCGGCCGCGCGCAGCAGCACCAGCTCGACCGCCACGCCGGGCCCGAACGCCATGAGCACCGCCCACCCGCCCGGCGGCGGCGCACCGTCGTCGAGGGTCGCCGCGAGCACGTGCAGCACGGAGGACGACGACAGGTTGCCCTCGGCCGCCAGCGTCGCGCGGGTGCGGGCCAGCGCCTCCTCGGGCAGGTCGAGGGCGTCGCGCACGGCGTCGACGATCTTCGGCCCGCCGGCGTGCACCACCCAGGTGCCGACGTCGGCCGGCTCCAGGCCGTGCGCCGCCAGCAGGTCCTTGACGTCCCCCGCGAGGTGCGCCCGCAGCAGCTGCGGCAGCTCCGCCGACAGCACGATGCCGAACCCGGTGTCCCGGACCTCCCACCCCAGGAGCCGCTCGGTGCCGGCGTAGAGCCGGCCGCGGGCGTCCACGACCCACGGCGCGGGGCGCGGGCCGCGGGCCACGACGTCGTCGCCGGCGACGACCACCGCGCTCGCCCCGTCCCCGAAGAGGCCGGACGAGAGCAGGTTCGCGGTCGAGCCGTCGTCCCGCTGCAGCGTGAGCGAGCACAGCTCGACGGAGACCAGCAGCGCCACCTGGTCCGGGTGCCCCGCGAGGTACTCGTGCAGGTGCGCCAGCCCGGCGGCGCCGCCCGCGCACCCGAGCCCGAAGGACGGCACGCGGCGCACGTCGGGCCGCAGCCCCAGACGGGCCACCAGCCCGGCGTCGACCGACGGCGCGCCCACGCCCGTCACCGACGTGAAGAACAGCAGGTCGACGTCGCCCGGCTCCACGCCCGCGGCCGCCAGCGCCTCCCGGCACGCCCGCTCGGCCAGCGCCGCCCCCTCGCGGGCGAACACGGCGTTGGCGTCCGCGAACCCGAACGGCCGCTCGTAGTCGGCGAGCGGGAGCGCGAGGTGCCGGGTGCGCACGCCGGCCGCGGCGTGCAGCCGGCGGGCCAGTTCGCGGCGCGGCCCCGCGTCTGCCAGCAGCGGGGCGACCATCTCGGCGATCCGCCCCTGGGGGTGCGCCGGACCGGGCAGGACGGGGGCGACGGCGAGGACGCGCGACATGCTTCGCATCGTGGCACCGGCGCCGCTCTCCCGCGCGCGGGCACCCCGCCGGACGCGGCAGACGCGCGCCGCGAGCCTTCCTTCCGCGCGAGAACCCCGCGTCCTGCCCCGGGTCACGGGGCGACAGGCGTAGTTTCCCGTCATGGGCAGCGACGTGGCGGCACGGGTGCGCGGGTTGCTGCTCGCCACGCACCCTGCACCCGCGGCGGTGGTCACGGGGCTGGCCCTGGTCTTCGCGGTCGGCGTCGGCCTCCCCGGGGGCCGCGCCCTGCTCGTCACGGCGGCCGTCGCCGCCGGCCAGCTGTCGGTCGGGTGGAGCAACGACTGGCTGGACGCCGCGCGCGACCGCCGCGTCGGACGCGCGGACAAGCCGACCGTGACGGGCGCCGTCGCGCCCCGCACGCTCCGGACGGCCGCCATCGCCGCCCTGGCCGGGTGCGTCGTCCTGTCCTTCGCGACGGGGCTCGTGCCGGGGCTGCTGCACGTCGCCGCGGTCGGCAGCGCCTGGGCCTACAACGCGCGGCTCAAGTCGACGCCGCTGTCGTGGCTGCCCTACGCCGTGAGCTTCGGCCTGCTGCCCGCGTTCGTGGTGGCCGCGGCGGGCGACGGTCGCGTCGCGGGCTGGACGGTCGGCGCGGCAGCGCTGCTCGGCGTCGGCGCCCACCTCGCCAACGTGCTGCCGGACCTGGAGGACGACGACGCCACCGGGGTGCGGGGGCTGCCGCACCGCCTGGGGCGCCGGGGCGCGAGCGTGCTGGCGCCCGTGGTCCTGGCGGCGGGCAGCGTCGTGATCCTCCTCGGCCCGCCGGGCCCGCCCTCCGTCGCGTCGGCAGCGCTCACCGGCGGCGCGGTCGTGCTGGCCGCCCTCGCCGGGACCGTGGGGCTCGTGCGGCCGCACAGCCGCGCGCCGTTCCTGCTGAGCCTGGCCGTGGCGGTGGTGTGCGTGGTGCAGCTCGTCCTCGCGGCCGACGCCGTGGCGCTCCCGGGCTGACCCGGCCCGGGGCGGCCGGACGGGCTGTGGACGGCGCCCCCGGCGCCCCGACGCCGGCGCATAGCATCCCGACGTGCCCCCGATCCTCCAGCGTGCCCGTGCCGAGGTCGCGCCCCACCGCCGCGCGGCGACGTGGGGAGCCGCCCTCGCCGCGGCCTGGGCGGTCTGGGCGAGCGGACCCGGCTGGTCGACGCCGGCGCTCGTCGTCGCGGCCGTGGCGGGGGCCGCGCTGTGGGTGATCGACGCCCGCACGCACCGGCTGCCGGACGCCCTCACCTACCCGACGACGGCGGTCGTCGGCGCGCTCCTCGCCCTCGCGGCGCTCGGCGGCGGGACGTGGGACACGGCGCTGCGGGCGCTCCTCGGCGGCCTCCTGCTCGGCGGCGCGTACCTGCTGCTGCACCTCGCGCACCGCTCGGGGATGGGGCGCGGCGACGCCAAGCTCGCCGCGCTGCTCGGCCTCGTCACCGCCTGGTACGGGTGGTCGACGCTCGTCGCCGCGGCGGTGCTCCCGATCCTGCTCGGCGGGGCCGTGGCGATCGTGCTCATGGCCTCCCGGCGGGCGTCGCGCGGGACGGCGCTGGCCTTCGGCCCGTACCTGCTCGCCGGCGCGGCGATCGCGGTGACGCTCGCCCGGCTGGCCTCCGCCTAGCCCGTCGACGCCCGGTCACGAGGCAGGCCGGAGTCAGGTCGGAGGCAGGTCGCGGCGGCCGGTCACACCGTCCGGTCGGCCAGCGCCTGGGCGAGGTCGGCGAGCGCCTGCTTCACCGGGCCGTCGGGCAGCGGCGCCAGCTCCGCGGCGGCCTCGCGCGCCCACCGGCCGGCGAGGGCGCGGGTCTCGGCGAGCACGTCGTGCGCCCGCAGCTCCGCGACGACGTCGGCGAGCGCGTCGTCGCCGGCGAGGTCGCCGTCGAGCCGGGCGACGAGCGCCGCGTCCGCCGCGGAGCCGTCGCCCTGCGCGACCCGCTGGCGCAGCAGCAGCACGGGCATCGTCGGCACGTGCTCGCGGAGGTCGGTGCCGGGCGTCTTGCCGGACTCGTCGCCGGAGGACGCGATGTCGAGCACGTCGTCGGCGAGCTGGAACGCGACGCCCACCTTCTCGCCGTACGCCGCCACGGCGTCGACGACGGCCGGCTCGCACCCACCGAACATCGCACCGAGGCGCGCCGACGTCGCGAGCAGCGACGCCGTCTTGTCGCTGAGCACCTGCAGGTAGTGCTCCACCGGGTCGTCGTCGGCACGCGGCCCCATCGTCTCGTGCAGCTGGCCGAGGCACATGCGCTCGAAGGTGCGCGACTGCAGCACCACCGCCTCCGGGCCGAGGCCGGCGACGAGCGCGGACGCCCGGGCGAACAGGAGGTCGCCCACCAGGATCGCGACCGAGTTGCCCCACACGGTGTGCGCCGCGGGGGCCCCGCGGCGCAGCGGCGCGGAGTCCATGACGTCGTCGTGGTACAGCGACGCGACCTGCGTGAGCTCCACGACGACCGCCGCGTCCACGAGCTCCGGGCGCGACCCGTCGCCCAGCTCGCCCGCGAGCAGCGTGAGCAGCGGGCGGAACCGCTTGCCACCGGCCGCGACGAGGTGCCGCGACGCGTCGTCGGCCAGGGCGTCCGCCGAGGCCACGGCCTCGTCGAGCGCCGCGTCCACCCGCGTCATGCGCTCGGCGAGCCGGTCGGCGAGCGCCGGGTCGGACAGCGGGATCGCCGGAGGCGCCGGGGGCGGCGTGGGCCCGGGCCGGGGGGCCGAGGCGGAAGGAGCGCGAGTCACTGTCCGAACCTATCCGGCCGGGGCGCCGAACACCGCACCGAGACGGCCCTCGGCCGCGTCAGGTCGGACACCCCGGCGGGTGCGCCGGGCCGGCCACCCGACCTCGGGTCGGCGCGAACGTGGGCCGACCCGAGGACGGACCGCCGACCGGAGGTCGTCAGGGGCGGAACTGCGCCGCCTGGCCGACCAGGTCCAGCGCGCCCGACGGGAGGATGCCGAGGAGCAGCACGCCCACCGCGCACACCGCGATCGCGAACGCCGCGGGACCGCGCGAGCCGACCACCGTCACGACCGTCCGCGAGACGAGCGTGCGGGTCGCGGCGCCCGTCACCGTGGCGGTGCCACCGCTGCCGCCGCCCTGCTCACCGCCGTCCGTCGTCCCCGACGAGGCCGCGCCCGTCGACGTCGTGCCCTGCTCACCGCCGGGCGGCGGGGTGAGGACCATGAGCACGATGACCCGGACGTAGAAGAAGACGGAGACGGCGGACGCGAGCACGCCGAGCAGCGCGAGCGGCCACGCCCCCGCCTCGACGGCGGCCGAGAAGACGCCGAACTTCGCCACGAACCCGGCCGTGAGCGGGATCCCCGCCATCGACAGGAGGAACAGCGAGAACGCCGCCGTGAGCCACGGGGCCTGCCGCCCCAGGCCCGTCCACTGCGCCAGGCGGGTGGCCTCGCCCAGCACCACGCCGTCGTCGGGGACCGGCCCACCGGCCCCCCTCTCGGCGGTGTCGTCGTCGCCCGACACGGTGCGCTCGCGCACGAGCGTGACGACGGCGAACGCGCCGACGGACGCGAGCCCGTACGCGAGCAGGTAGAAGAGGACGGCCCGCGAGCCGGCCTCGTCCATCCCGACCACGCCGACCAGGAGGAACCCGGCGTGCGCGATCGCGGAGTACGCGAGCAGGCGCTTGACGTCCGTCTGCACCGCGCCGACGACGGTGCCGATCAGCATCGTGAGGATCGCGACCGCCCAGAGCGCGACCTCCACGTCGTGCCGGACGGCGGGGCTCAGGCCGTTCGCCAGCGTGAACAGCACGCGCACCAGCGCGCCCATCGCGGCGGCCTTGGTGCACGCCGCCATGAAGCCCGTGATCGGCGTGGGCGCGCCCTGGTACACGTCCGGGGTCCAGGCGTGCAGCGGCGCGGCGCCGATCTTGAACAGCAGCCCGCTGAGCACCAGCAGCAGCCCGACCACCACCAGGGCCGTCATCGACCCCAGCGGCGAGACGGCCGGGTCCGCGAGCACCTGCACCACGCCCTGCAGCCGCACCGTGCCGGCGAAGCCGTAGACGAGCGCGATGCCGAAGACGAACAGCGCGGAGGCGAACGCGCCGAGCACGAAGTACTTGAACGCGGCCTCCTGGCTGAGGAGCCGGCGGCGGCGCGCCGTCGCGCACAGCACGTACAGCGGCAGCGACAGCACCTCGAGCGCGACGAACATGACGATGAGGTCGTCCGTGGCCGGGAAGAGCAGCATGCCGCCGGTCGAGAACAGCAGGAGCGGGTAGATCTCGGTCTGCTGGAGGCCCGCACGGCGCGTCTCGTCCTCGTAGGCCGTGCCCGGCACCGCCGCCGCGGACGGCGCGAACGCGTCCTGGCCGGTGGTGGTGCGCTCCGCGACGACGAGCACGCCCAGCAGCGCGCACACGCCGATCACGGCCTGCACGCCCAGGCCGAACGGCGTCAGCAGGTACGACCCGCCCACCACCGACACCGCGTTCTCCTGCACCCGCTCCCAGAGCAGCCCGACCGCGACGAGCGAGCCCGCGAGCGCCGCCAGGGTGAGCGTGAGCTGCGTCGCGCGCCGGGCCTTCGCCGGCACGAACGCCTCCAGCAGGACGCCGAGCACGCCCGCCGCCAGCACGATCAGCACCGGCGACACGGCGGCCCAGTCGATGGTCGGGGCGACGAAGTCGTTCACAGCTGGCTCCCCTCGGTGAAGCTCCCGTCAGCCGAGCCCGTCGCGACCATCGCCTGGGTCTCGACCGGTTCTACCACCGGAGGTGGATCCGTCTCGCCGACCTGCTCGACGGCGACCTCCCCCGGCGCACGCACGTAGTCGAGCACCGGCCCGGGCACGAGGCCGAGCACGAGCAGGGCCCCCACGAGCACGCCGGCCACGGTCTTCTCCCGGCCGTCGAGGTCGCGCGCGGACGCCAGCTCCGGCGTCGTCTCCCCCGTGAACATGCGCTGGTAGGTGAGCAGCACGTAGACCGCGGCGAGGACGACGGCGGGCACGGCCACGAGCACGGCGGCGGGCCAGCGGGCGTACGACCCGAGGAACACCATGATCTCGGAGACGAACGTCGCCAGGCCGGGCAGGGCCGCCGCGGACAGGCCGGCGACGAGGAACGTGCCGCCCAGGATCGGCGCCACCCGGCGCAGGCCGCCGTAGTCGCCGATGAGCTGGCTCTGGCGCGGGTGCCGCGCGATCGCGAACCCGGCGACGAGGAACAGCGCCCCGGTGGAGATGCCGTGGTTGAGCATCATCAGGCCGGAGCCCGCGGTGCCCAGCGACGTGAAGGTGAAGATGCCCAGGACGATGAACCCGAAGTGGGACACCGACGTGTAGCCGATGAGGCGCAGCAGGTCGCTCTGGCCGATGGCAAGGACCGCGCCGTACAGGATCGAGATCACCGCGAGCACGATCACGAACGGTGCCGCCCAGCGGCTCGCCTCGGGGAACAGCGGCAGGCACAGGGTGAGCATCCCGAAGGTGCCCACCTTGTCGAGCACGCAGATGAGGAGCGTCGAGGTGCCGGGCGTCGAGTGCTGCGTGACGTCGGGCAGCCACGAGTGCACGGGGAACATCGGCGCCTTGATCGCGAACGCGAGGAAGAAGGCGCAGAACATGAGCTTCTCGGCCGTCGGGTCGAGCGTCAGCCCCGTGAGGTTGTCGGTGAGGAACGTCTGCGGGCCGCGGTCCGCGGCCGGCACCTGCAGGTAGAGCGCGATGACGCCCACCAGCATCACGAGGCCGCCGGCCAGCGAGAACAGCAGGAACTTCACCGCCGCGTACCGGCGCTGCGGCCCCTGCCCGAACCCGCCGATGAGGAAGTACGCCGGGATGAGCATGGCCTCGAACACCACGTAGAAGAGGAACACGTCGCGGGCGACGAAGACCGTCACCATGAACGCCTCGAGCAGCAGCACGGTGGCGAGGTAGCGGCGCAGCCGCACGTGGTCGCCGCCCTGCTCGCGCCAGGCCGCGAGGATCACCAGGGGCACCAGGCCCACCGACAGCGCGACCAGCAGCAGCCCCACGCCGTCGACGCCGACGGCATAGCTGGCGCCGATCGGCGGGATCCAGGAGTACGTCTCGGTGAGCTGGTGGGTCCCCGCGTCGCCGGTGTCGAAGGCCGCGAAGGCCCCGACCAGCAGGAGGACCTCCACCAGCGCGCCGACCAGGGCGACCGTGCGAGCGGCGCCCGCACCGAACCTGCCCCCGGTGACCGGGCCGGCGGCCGGGCGGCCCCGGCCCACGCCCGTGAGGGCCGTCGCGGCCGCGGCCACCAGCGGCCACACGATGAGGACCGTGAGCCAGGGGAACCCTGCGGACATCGTCATGCTTCCCCGTCCTTCGTCGTCGACACCGTGTCCGGCGTCGTGTTCGGCGTCATCGCCATCGCTCCCGCCACCCCGCTCAGCTCGCCAGGACCCAGACGACCAGCCCGACGACGCCGAGGCCGCCGAGCATCGTCGCCGCGTACGACCGCACGTAGCCGTTCTGCATTCGCCGCAGCCGGGAGCCGAGGCGCCCGATGCCGCCGGCCAGGCCCAGCCAGCCGCCGTCGACGGCCGTGCGGTCCGAGTACACGAGCGCCCGGGTGAGGTACTGCCCCGGCCGCATGACCAGCGACTCGTTGACGGCGTCCTGGTACAGGTCGACCCGCGCCGCCCGCACGACGGCGGGCGCCGGAGGCGGCTCGACCGGCACCGCGGCGACCACGTACTGGCGCCAGGCCAGCACGATGCCGAGCGCCACGAGCAGCAGCGTGAGCGCGATGAGCAGCCCCACCGGGAGCACCGGATCGTGGTGCTCGGCGTGCCCGGTGACCGGCTCGAGCCACGTGACGAACCGGTCGCCCATCGCCAGGATCCCGCCGAGCGCCACCGACCCCACGGCCAGCACGATCATCGGCCAGGTCATGAGGCGCGGGGACTCGTGCGGGTGCCGCACGGGCGCACCGTCGTCGCCGGGCTCGCCGTCGCTCCAGCGGCGCCGCCCCAGGAACGTCATGAAGAACAGCCGGGACATGTAGTACGCCGTGATCCCGGCGCCCAGCAGCGCCGCCATGCCGAAGACCCACGGGCGCCAGCCCTCGCCGACGAACGCCGCCTCGATGATCTTGTCCTTCGACCAGAACCCCGAGAACGGCGGCACCCCGAGGATGGCGAGCCAGCCCAGGCCCATCGTGATGGCCGTGACGGGCAGCAGACGGGACAGCCCGCCGAAGCGCCGCATGTTCACGTCGTCGTCCATCGCGTGCATCACGGACCCGGCGCCGAGGAACAGCCCCGCCTTGAAGAAGCCGTGCGTGAGCAGGTGGAAGATCGCGAACGCGTACCCGACCGGCCCCAGGCCGGCGGCGAGCATCATGTAGCCGATCTGCGACATCGTCGACGCCGCGAGCGCCTTCTTGATGTCGTCCTTCGCGGTACCGACGATCGCCCCGAACAGCAGGGTCAGCGCGCCGACGATCGCGACGACGAGCTGCGCGTCCGGCGCCGCCTCGAGGATCGGGCCCGAGCGCACCAGCAGGTACACCCCGGCGGTCACCATCGTCGCCGCGTGGATCAGCGCGGACACCGGCGTCGGGCCCGCCATCGCGTCCCCGAGCCACGCCTGCAGCGGCAGCTGCGCCGACTTGCCGCACGCCGCCAGCAGGAGCATGAGGCCGATCGCCGTCATGACGCCCTGACCGGCCGCCGTCGCCCCCTCGCCGGCCGCCGGCAGCACCGTGCCGAAGCTCAGCGAACCGAAGGTCGCGAGCAGGAGCATCATCGCGACGATGAGCCCCATGTCGCCGACGCGGTTCATGACGAACGCCTTCTTGCCCGCGACCGCGTTCTCCCGCTTGCCGTCCCAGAACCCGATGAGCAGGAACGACGCCAGGCCCACGCCCTCCCAGCCGACGAAGAGCAGCAGGTAGGAGTCGGCGAGCACCAGCAGCAGCATCGCCGCGACGAAGAGGTTGAGGTACCCGAAGAAGCGGCGCCGGTCGACGTCGTGGCCCATGTACGCCACCGAGTACACGTGGATCAGCGTGCCGACGAACGTCACGAGCATCACGAACGTCATCGACAGCGGGTCCACCTGGAACCCGAGGTCCACGTGCAGGGGCCCCGAGTCGATCCAGGTGCCCACGGTGTGGGTGCCCACCCGCTGGTCGGCGGGGGTGCCGAGCATGTCGAGCAGGATCACCAGCCCGACGACGAACGTCGCCGCGCTGGCCAGCACTCCCAGCCAGTGCCCCCACCGGTCGGTGCGCCGGCCGGCGACCAGCAGCACGAGGGCGCCGATCATCGGGGTCGCGACCAGCCAGGGGGCGAGGGAGAGAGTCTGCATCGTCGTCTGCGTGTCCACAGGTCGCCTCTCAGCTGTGCAGCAGGTTGACGTCGTCGACCGAGGCCGACCTACGGGAACGGAAGATCGTGATGATGATCGCGAGGCCCACCACGACCTCGGCCGCGGCGACCACCATGACGAAGAACGCGAGCACCTGGCCCGTCACGTCGCCGTGGATGCGCGCGAACGTCACGAACGCGAGGTTGGTGGCGTTGAGCATGAGCTCCACGCCCATGAACACCACGATGGCGTTGCGCCGCAGCAGCACCGTCGTCGCACCGATCGCGAACAGGATCGCGGCCAGCCCCAGGTAGTTCGTGATCTCCATCAGCGCACCTCCCCGTCGTCGTCGCCGGAGCCCTCGTCGGTCGCGCCCGTCGCGACCGGGTCGCCGGTCTGCTCGACCGTCGTGTCCGCCGCGGGGCCGACGCCGAGGAGGCGCAGGTCGTCGCGCGCCACGAGCGTCTCCTCCTCGGCAAGGACCGCCGTCGCCGACCGCTCCTGCCCGCGGATGCGCAGCACGCGCGGCACGGAGTGCGGCAGCGGCTCGCCGTCGGGTCCGAGCGCCGGCGTGTCCATGGCGTTGTTCTGCGCGTAGACGCCGGGCGCGGGCAGCGGCGTGAGCGTGCTGCCGTGCGGCAGGGCGGCGACGCGTGCTTGCGCGAGGACGCGCTGCGTGGGCCGCACGCTGAGCCGGCGGCGGTGCGTGAGCACCAGGCCGGCCAGCGCGGCGGTGACCAGCAGGACGCCGACCACCTCCATCGCGAGGACGTAGTCGCCCAGCAGCACCCGGGCCAGTGCCACCGGGTTGGTGAGCTCCTCGCTCGCAGCCAGCCCGACGGCGGGCGGGAACGTCGCCTGCGCGACCACGCCGAGCAGCACGACGACCAGCCCGAGGCCGAGCAGCACGCCCAGCCCGCGCTGGCCCTTGATGGTCTCGGTCAGCGAGTCCGCGGAGTCGACGCCCACCAGCATGAGCACGAACAGGAAGAGCATCATCACGGCGCCGGTGTAGACGACCACCTGCACGACGCCGAGGAACGGCGCCTCCTGCGCCACGTAGAAGATGGCCAGCCCGACCATCACGAACATCACGCACACCGCGGCGTGCACGGCCTTGCGGGCGAACAGCAGCCCGAGCGCGGCGAGCACCATGAGCGGGGCGAGCACCCAGAACAGCGCGGCCTCCGCGCCCGACGCGGTCACGGCCGGCCGTCCGTGAGGTCGGGGGTGGGCAGCGTCGCGACATGACCGCCCTCGGCGGCCTGCCGGGTCGCGACGGCGGCCTTGGTGGCGCTGCCGCGCAGCCGGTGCCGACGTGGGGTCGGGGGCGGCGCGTCCCCGTGCACCACGCGGGCGGCGGCGTCCAGGGTCGGGTCGTCGGGCCGGTGCTCGCGCACCCAGTCGACCTGCTGCGCCGTCGGCGCGGTGACCTCGCCGCGGTAGTACTCGGTGTCCGTCGTCCCCTCGACCATCGGGTGCGGCGCGGCGAGCATCCCCTCGGCGAGCGGGGCGAGGAGATCCTGCTTCTCGTAGATCATCCCGGCGCGGTCGGGGCCCGCGAGCTCGTAGTCGTTGGTCATCGTGAGCGCCCGCGTGGGGCACGCCTCGATGCACAGCCCGCAGAAGATGCAGCGCAGGTAGTTGATCTGGTAGACGCGGCCGTAGCGCTCACCGGGCGACAGGTGCGCGCCGTCGGGCAGCTCGGCGTTGTCCGCCCCCTCCACGTAGATCGCGTCCGCCGGGCACGCCCACGCGCACAGCTCGCAGCCGATGCACTTCTCCAGGCCGTCGGCGTAGCGGTTGAGCTGGTGACGGCCGTGGTACCGGCGCTGCGGCGCCGTCTTCTTGCGGGGGTACTGCTCCGTCACCGTGGGCCGGAACATCGACGAGAACGTCACGCCGAACCCGGCCACCGGGGCGAACAGCTCCCCGAGCGGCCCCTTGGACGGGCGCAGCGGCTCGTACGGCTTGTCGGTCATCGCGTCTCCTCGGATCGGTCGACGGCGGGGTCGGGGACGGCGGACGCGCCCGGGACGTCGGCGGCCTGCATCACGTGCCGGCGCGCGCGGGGCGACGGCGGCAGGGCCTGGCCCGGGAGCGGCGGCACGGGGAAGCCGTCGGCGAAGGCGTCGAAGTCCCCGGCCGGACGGCGAGAGCCGCCCGGTAGACCGGCGCCGTCGGCGGCCTTCGCCTTCCGGTCGGGCCAGAGCCACAGGAGGCCGATGACGACCACCGCCGCGACCGCGACGCCGGTGATGAGCTGGGTGCGGGTGACGCCCGCGAGGCCGAGGTACTGGAACACGCTCAGCACCACGACCCACACCAGCGCGACCGGGATGAGCACCTTCCAGCCGAACGACATGAACTGGTCGTAGCGGAGGCGGAGCAGCGTGCCGCGCACCCAGACGAACACGAACATGACCAGCCAGAGCTTGACCAGGAACCACAGCACCGGCCACCAGCCGGTGTTGAACATCCCGTCGTTGATCGCCGACAGCGGCCACGGCGCCCGCCAGCCGCCGAGGAACAGGGTGGTGGCGACGGCGGAGACGTTGAGCATGTTGATGTACTCCGCCAGGAAGAACCAGGCGAACTTCATCGAGCTGTACTCGGTCATGTAGCCGGAGACGAGCTCGCCCTCGGCCTCCGGCAGGTCGAACGGGAGCCGGTTGGTCTCGCCGATCATCGAGATGACGTAGACGACGAACGCGGGCAGCAGCGGCAGGAACCACCAGATGCTGGTCTGCGACGCCACGATCTGCGAGGTCGACATCGAGCCGGCCATGATGAACACGCTGACCAGCGAGAGCCCCATGGCGAGCTCGTACGAGATCACCTGGGCCGTGGACCGCACGGACCCGAGGAGCGGGTAGGTGGAGCCCGACGACCAGCCGCCCAGCACGATGCCGTAGACGCCCATCGACGCGCAGGCCAGCACGTACAGGACCGCCACCGGGAAGTCGGTCAGCTGGGCCGGCGTCGTGTAGTCGGTGAACGGGATCGTCACCTCGGGCCCGAACGGGATGACCGCGAACACCAGCAGCGCGCAGAACACCGAGATCATCGGTGCCAGCAGGTACACGATCCGGTCCGCCCGGGTGACGTTCACGTCCTCCTTGAGCAGCAGCTTCATCGCGTCCGCGAGCGACTGCAGCAGGCCGAACGGGCCGTGCCAGTTGGGGCCGGGGCGCACCTGCATGCGCGCCACGACCTTGCGCTCGAACCAGATGGCGAAGAGCACGCTGGTCAGGAGGAAGACGACGATGAGCACCGCCTTGATCAGCGACACCCACAGCCAGTCGTTGCTGAAGTCGGACGCGACCCCGGGGATCATGCGGCCCCTCCCTGTGCCTTCTCGTCGGTCGAGCCTGGGACCCCGCCGGCGGCGACCGCCTCCGGCGGTCCGATGCGCACCAGGTCGCCCGGCGCGGCGCCGAGCGTGTCGTGCACCCGGCACCCGCGCGACGCGAGCGGCAGCCACACGACGTGGTCGACCATCTCCGTGATCGCGACCGGCACCGTCACCGTCCCGCGGTCGGTGGCCACGGTCACCCGGTCGCCGTCGTACACGTCGACGGCGGCCGCCGTGGCCGCCGACATCCGCGCGACGGGCCGCTTGGCCGTGCCGGCGAGGAACTGCTCGCCGTCCTGCAGGGCCCCGTCGTCGAGCAGCAGGTGCCAGCTCGCCAGCACGGCGGACCCGGCCGGCACCACGGGCGGCTCGACCGGCTCGGCCTGCGGGGCCGGCACACGGGTGCCGCCCCACGCGGGCAGGGCCGCGATCGCCCGGTGCGCGTCGAGCGGCGTCGCCGCGCCGAGCGCGACGCCCGCCTGCGCGGCCAACGCGTCGAGCACCCGGTGGTCGGGCAGCGCGGCGGACTCCAGCGCCTGGCCGAACGCGCGGACGCGGCCCTCCCAGTTCCAGTACGACCCCGCCCTCTCGACGGGAGGAGCAACAGGAAGCACGACGTCAGCGAGCTCGACTGCTTCGGTCCTCCGGACCTCGAGCGAGACCACGAAGCCCGCCGCGCCGAGCGCCCGCCGGGCGTGCGCCGGGTCGGGCAGGTCGGCGAGCTCGACGCCACCGACGAGGGCGCCGCCGAGCTGGCCGACCGAGAGGGCGTCGAGGATCTCCGCGACGTCGCGCCCCGGGGCGGACGGCAGCGCGTCGGCGTCGACGCCCCAGGCCGCGGCCACCTCGGCACGGGCCGCGGCGTCGGTCAGCGGGCGTCCGCCGGGCAGCAGCCCCGGCAGGAGGCCCGCCTCGAGGCCGCCGCGCTCCCCCGCGCGGCGCGGGACCCAGGCGACACGGGCGCCGGTGACCTCCGCGAGCCGCAGGACCGCCCCGTAGGCGCCGGGCGCCGACGCGAGCCGCTCGCCCACGAGGATCAGCGCGCCGGGCGTCGCGAGGCCGTCGGCGACGGCGCCCAGCGTGCCCGCGTCCGAGTCCGCGGGCACCAGACCGCCGCCCGCCCGGGTGGCGAGGATGCCCAGCCACTCCGCCTCGGTGCCGGGGGCGGCGGGCAGCAGCTCGCCCTCCAGCCGGGCGAGGCCGCGGCTCGCGAACGGGGCGATCGACCACACCGTCGTGCCGTGCTTGCGCACCCCCTTGCGCAGCCGCAGGAAGGTGACGCCCGCCTCCTCCTCGGCCTCCAGGCCGGCCAGCAGCACGGCCGGTGCGGCCTCGACGTCGCCGAACGTCACGCCGATGCCGGTGCCCGCCACCGCGTGGCCCAGGAACGCCGTCTCCTCCGCCGAGCCCACGCGGGCCCGCTGGTCGACGTCGTCGGTGCCGAGCACGGTGCGCGCGAAGCGCGACCAGGCGAACGCGTCCTCGACGGTCAGCCGGCCGCCGGGCAGCACCCCGACCCCGCCGGCCGCGCGGGCCGCGGCCAGGCCCTCGGCCGCCAGCTCGAGCGCCTCGACCCACGACGCGGGGCGCAGCTCGCCGCGGGACACGACGGCGCCGTCCTGGCCGAGCACCCGGTCCCGCACCAGCGGGACCGTGAGCCGGTCGGGCGCCGCCTGCCACGTGAACGCGAAGCGGTCCTTGTCGGTGATCCACTCCTCGTTGACCGCCGGGTCCTCCCCCGACAGCCGGCGCAGCACCACGCCGCGCCGGTGGTCGACGCGGATCGCCGAGCCGCACGAGTCGTGCTCGGAGATCCCCGGCGTCGACACCAGGTCGAAGGGCCGGGACCGGAACCGGTAGGCCGCGCCCGTGAGCGCGCCCACCGGGCAGATCTGCACGGTGTTGCCGGAGAAGTACGACGCGAAGGGCTGCCCGCCGGCCGTGGCCGCGGCGGACCCGAACGTCGCCTCGGCGGGCTCGCCGGGCGGGGGCGTGAAGTCCAGCACCGTCTCGTCGAACCGGCCGATCTGCTGGTGCGCGCCGCGCTCCTGCAGCGCGATGAACGCGTCGCCCGCGATCTCGTCGCTGAACCGGGTGCAGCGCTGGCACAGCACGCAGCGCTCCCGGTCCAGCAGGATCTCGGTGGACACCGCGATGGGCTTGGGGAAGGTCCGCTTGACGTCCTCGAACCGCGTCTCCGCGCGCCCGTTGGTCATCGCCTGGTTCTGCAGGGGGCACTCGCCGCCCTTGTCGCACACCGGGCAGTCCAGCGGGTGGTTCATGAGCAGCAGCTCCATGACACCGTGCTGCGCCTTGTCCGCGACCGGCGACGTGCGCTGGGTCTTGACGACCATGCCGGGCGTGACCGTCATCGTGCACGAGGCCTGCGGCTTCGGCATGGGCCGCACGTTGCCCTCGCGGTCGGGCATCGCGACCTCGACCAGGCACTGCCGGCACGCGCCGGCGGGCTCGAGCAGCGGGTGGTCGCAGAACCGCGGGATCTGGATGCCCACCTGCTCGGCCGCGCGGATGATCAGCGTGCCCTTCGGCACGGTCACCTCGACCTCGTCGATGGTGAGCGTGACCGTCTCCACCGGAGGCGCGGCCGCCGTCGACTTGTCCGTGGTCGCCGTCATCAGTGACCTCCCGCCCCGGCGAGCGCCGGCGTCTGCTTGGGGGTGTACGGGAACAGCGCGCTGGCGCTCGGGTCGAAGGGGCACCCGCGGCCGGTGAGGTGCGCCTCGTACTCGTCGCGGAAGAGCTGGATGCTCGACGTCACCGGCGACGTCGCGCCGTCGCCGAGCGCGCAGAACGCGCGGCCGAGGATGTTGTCGCACAGGTCGAGCAGCAGGTCGACGTCGCGCTCCTCGCCCTGCCCCGCCTCGATGCGGTGCAGCACCTGCTTGAGCCAGTAGGTGCCCTCGCGGCACGGCGTGCACTTGCCGCACGACTCGTGCGCGTAGAAGTCGGTCCACCGGCTGACCGCGCGGACCACGCACGTCGTGTCGTCGAAGAGCTGGAGCGCGCGGGTGCCGAGCATCGAGCCCGCCGCGCCCACCGACTCGTAGTCGAGCGGGGTGTCGAGGTGGTCGGCGGTGAACAGCGGCGTCGACGACCCGCCCGGAGTCCAGAACTTCAGCTCGTGCCCCGCCCGCATCCCGCCGGCGAGGTCGAGCAGCTCGCGCAGCGTGATGCCGAGCGGCGCCTCGTACTGGCCCGGCCGGGTCACGTGCCCGGACAGGGAGAACAGGCCGTGCCCCTGCGACTTCTCGGTGCCCATGCCGGCGAACCAGTCCGCGCCGCGCGCCACGATGCCGGGCACCGACGCGATGGACTCGACGTTGTTCACCACCGTGGGCCGCGCGTACAGGCCCGCGACCGCGGGGAACGGCGGCTTGAGCCGCGGCTGGCCGCGCTTGCCCTCGAGCGAGTCGAGCAGCGCCGTCTCCTCGCCGCAGATGTAGGCGCCGGCGCCCGCGTGCACGGTGACGTCCAGGTCGAAGCCGGAGCCGAGCACGTCCTTGCCGAGGTACCCGGCGTCGTACGCCTCCTGCACCGCGGCCAGCAGCCGCCGGTACACGTGCAGCACCTCCCCGCGCACGTACACGAACGCGTGGTGGCAGCCGATCGCGTAGCTCGTGATCGCGATGCCCTCCACCAGGTGCTGGGGGCTCGCCAGCATCAGGGGGATGTCCTTGCACGTGCCCGGCTCGGACTCGTCCGCGTTGACCACGAGGTAGCGCGGGCCGCCGTCCGGCGGGGGCAGGAAGCCCCACTTCATGCCGGTCGGGAAGCCGGCGCCGCCGCGGCCGCGCAGGCCCGAGTCCTTGACCGTCTGCACGAGGTCGGCGGGCTCCGTCGCCAGGGCCTTGCGCAGCCCCGCGTACCCGCCGGCGGCCTCGTACGACGCGAGCTTCCACGACCGGTCGGCGTCCCACGTGTCCGTGAGCACCGGCATGAGGTCAGTCATCGCTGCCACCCTTCGGCTCGACATCGTCCTCGGTCGTGGGCTTGCGCTCCGCGCTGGACTGCGCCGTCCCGGTCTCCGGCGGCACCTCGGCGGACGACGCGGCGGACGAGCCCTCGGGCGACGCGGCGGGCCCGCCGGACGGCTCCCCGCCGTCGACGGCGGCCGAGGCGCGCGCCAGCCGCAGCCCGGCGAGCGTCGGCTCCCCCGCGCCCACGCCCTCGTCCGCGCGGCCGTCGGTGAACCCCGCGAGCACGCGGCTCATCTGCTTGAAGCCGCACACCGAGGACGCGCCGCGCGTGGGCGCCACCTGCTCGCCCGCCCGCAGGCGGTCGGCGAGGTCCGTGGCGGACTCCGGCGTCTGGTTGTCGAAGAACTCCCAGTTGACCATCACGACCGGCGCGTAGTCGCAGGCGGCGTTGCACTCGACACGCTCGAGCGTGATCGCGCCGTCGTCGGTGGTCTCGTCGTGCCCGACGCCGAGGTGCTCGCTCAGCTCGTCGAAGATCGCGTCGCCGCCCATCACCGCGCACAGCGTGTTCGTGCACACGCCCACCGTGTAGGTGCCGTTGGGGTGCCGCTTGTACTGGGTGTAGAAGGTCGCGACGGCGCTCACCTCGGCGGGCGTCATCCCGAGCTGCTCGGCGCAGAACAGGATGCCGTCGCGGCTCACGTACCCGTCCACCGACTGCACCAGGTGCAGCATCGGCAGCAGGCCGGAGCGCGGGTCGGGGTAGCGCGCCTTGATCGCGGCGGCGTCGGCCGCCAGCGACGCGAGCGTGTCGGCGTCGTACCGCGTGGCCGAACGGGCGCTCGTGGGTTCTGCCGTCATCGGTCGACCCCTCCCAGCACGGGGTCCAGGGACGCGACGGCCACGACGACGTCGGCCACCTGGCCGCCCTCGCACATCACCGACACGGCCTGGAGGTTGTTGAACGACGGGTCGCGGAAGTGCGCCCGGTACGGCTTGGTGCCGCCGTCGGACACCGCGTGCACGCCCAGCTCGCCGCGCGGGTGCTCGACGGTCTGCCACACCTGCCCGGCCGGCACCCGGAAGCCCTCCGTGACGAGCTTGAAGTGGTGGATCAGGGCCTCCATCGAGGTACCCATGATCTGGCGGATGTGGTCGAGCGAGTTGCCCTGACCGTCGCCGCCGACCGCGAGCTGCGCCGGCCACGCGATCTTCTTGTCCGCCACCATGACCGGCGCCCCCGAGGTCGCCTCGAGCCGGGTGAGCGCCTGCTCCACGATGCGCAGCGACTGGTAGCACTCCTCGATCCGCAGCACCACGCGGGAGTAGCAGTCCGCGTCGGTCGAGGTCGGCACGTCGAAGTCGTACGTCTCGTACCCGCAGTACGGGAAGGCCTTGCGCACGTCGTACGGCAGCCCCGTGGAGCGCAGCACCGGGCCGGTGACGCCCAGCGCCATGCAGCCGGCGAGGTTGAGGACGCCGACGTCGGTGAGGCGCGCCTTGAAGATCGGGTTGGCGAGCATGAGGTCGCCGAGCTGGCCGAGGTAGTGGCGGATCTTCGGCAGCGCCGCCCGCACCTGGTCCTCGAAGCCGTCCGGCACGTCCTGCGCGACGCCGCCCGGCCGCACGTACGCGTGGTTCATCCGCAGCCCGGTGACCGCCTCGAACAGCCGCAGGATCTCCTCACGGGCGGTGAAGCCGATCGTCATGACCGTCGTCGCGCCCATCTCGTTGCCGCCCGTGCCCAGGCAGACGAGGTGGGACGCCACCCGGTTGAGCTCCATCATCAGCACGCGGATGATCGACGCCCGCTCCGGCACGTCGTCGGTGATGCCGAGCAGCTTCTCGGTGGCGAGGCAGTACGCCGTCTCCTGGAAGAGCGGCGCCAGGTAGTCCATCCGGGTGCAGAACGTGGTGCCCTGCGTCCAGGTGCGGAACTCCATGTTCTTCTCGATGCCGGTGTGCAGGTAGCCGATGCCGCAGCGGGCCTCGGTGACCGTCTCCCCGTCGATCTCCAGCATGAGGCGCAGCACCCCGTGCGTCGACGGGTGCTGGGGGCCCATGTTGACGACGATGCGCTCCTCGCCCACGGCCTCGCGGGCGATCTCGTCCCAGTCGCCCCCCGACGCCTCGAACCCGGGGATCCCCGGGTCGAACTCGTCGGCGGTGGGCGGGCGGGTGGCGCTGAAGGTTCCAGTGCTCACGAGTAAGACCTCCTCGTGTCCGGCGGCGGCACCGTGGCGCCCTTGTACTCCACGGGGATGCCGCCGAGCGGGTAGTCCTTGCGCTGCGGGTGGCCCGGCCAGTCGTCGGGCATCTCGATGCGCGCCAGTCCGGGGTGGTCGTCGAAGACGATCCCGAAGAAGTCCCAGGTCTCGCGCTCGTGCCAGTCGTTGGTGGGGTACAGCGACGTGGTGGACGGGACGTGCGGGTCGGCGTCGGGCACCGACACCTCGAGCCGCACGCGGCGGCCGTGCGTCACCGAGGTGAGGTGGTAGACGGCGTGCAGCTCGCGCCCGGCGTCGTCGGGGTAGTGCACGCCCGAGACCCCGAGGCTGAGCTCGAACCGCAGGTCCTGGTCGTCGCGCAGCGCCCGGCAGACGGCCAGCAGGTGCTCGCGCGCCACGTGCAGCGTGAGCTCGGCGTGGGGGCTCGGCGGGTCGGTGTGCGGGTCGACGGCCACGCGCTCCACCGCGTCGTCGAACGCGACCCCCGCCTCGCCGAGCACCTCGGCCAGCACGTCCACGGCCTCGTCGAACCAGCCGCCGTACGGCCTCGTGGCGGCGGCGGGCATCGCGACCGGCTGCACCAGGCCGCCGTACCCGGAGGTGTCGCCGGAGCCGCGGACGCCGAACATGCCGTGCCGCACCTCGACGACCTCCGGCCGGCGGGCGTCCGGGGCGCCCTCGGGGACGAGCTCGCCGGTCATCGCAGCAGCCCCTTGAGCTCGAACGTCGGGGTGGCCTCGAGCGCCGCCGCCTCGGCGGCCGCGGCCGCCTCGCTGCGGTTCACGCCCAGCGGCGAGTCCTGGATGTGCTGGTGCAGCGCGAGGATCGCGTTGATGAGCATCTCCGGGCGCGGCGGGCAGCCGGGCAGGTAGACGTCGACCGGCACGATGTGGTCGACGCCCTGCACGATCGCGTAGTTGTTGAACATGCCGCCGCTGGACGCGCACACGCCCATCGACAGCACCCACTTGGGCTCGCTCATCTGGTCGTAGACCTGCCGCACGACGGGCGCCATCTTCTGGCTCACCCGGCCCGCCACGATCATGAGGTCCGCCTGACGCGGCGAGGCCCGGAAGACCTCCATGCCGAACCGCGACAGGTCGAACCGCGACGCGCCGGCCGCCATCATCTCGATGGCGCAGCACGCCAGCCCGAACGTCACCGGCCAGACGGACGCCTTGCGCAGGTAGCCCGCCAGGTCCTCGATCGTCGTCAGCAGGAAGCCCGACGGAGCCTCTTCCAGGCCCATGACCCCTCCCCTTCGTGAACATCGGCGTGAGGATCCTCGGCGCCGATGCCGTCCGTTGTGCCGTGTCGTGCTGGGTGGTGCTGATCGTGCTGGTCGTGCGTGCGGGCCTAGACCCAGGTGAGGCCCCCGCGCCGCCACTCGTAGACGAAGGGGACGGTGATGAGGGCGAGGAACGTGAGCATCGCGACGAGGCCGAAGCCGGCCAGCACGGCGAAGTCCACCGCCCACGGGTAGAGGAAGACGACCTCGATGTCGAAGACGATGAACGTCATCGCCACCAGGTAGTACTTGACCGGCAGCCGCCCACCGCCGACCGCGTGCGGCGTCGGCTCGATGCCGCACTCGTACGCGTCGAGCTTGGCCCGGTTGTAGCGCTTGGGCCCGATGACGGCGCTCGCCGCCACGCCGCCCACGGCGAGCACCAGGGCTACGCCCATGAGCATGAGGACCGGCACGTACGGGTTCGTCATCGCAGGACCCCCGTCCGCACGGCCGCGCGCTCGTCGACCTCGTGCATCTCGACCACTCCCTTGTGCTCGTGTGCGCTCATGCCGCCGGGACCACCCTCGTGAGCCCCGCGATGACCCGGTCCACCCAGTCACCGCCGCGCGGCTCGTAGCAGTCGGACAGCAGCTTGAGCACGAACCGCATGACCACCGGCCGCGGCAGCCCGTACCGCACGCAGATCCGCATGATCTGCGGGTGCTCGATGAGCCGCACGAACCAGCGGCCCAGCGTGTAGTAGCCGCCCAGGTCGGCCCGCATGCGGTCCCCGTAGGAGGCGAGCGTCCGCTCGCGCGCGTCGTCCGTGGTGCGGGTGCGCGCCTGGGCGATCGCGTCGGCCGCGACGCGGCCCGCCTGCAGGGCGTAGGCGATGCCCTCGCCGTTGAACGGGCTGACCATGCCGGCCGCGTCGCCCACGAGCACCGCGCCGTCGCGGTACAGGGGCGTGCGGTTGAAGCCCATCGGCAGCGCGGCCCCGCGGATCGGCCCCACCTGGTTCTCGGGGGTGAACCCCCACTCCGCGGGGGCGTTGCGCATCCAGGCCTGCATCAGGCCCTTGTAGTCGTGCCCGTGGGCGGACTGGCGGGCGGGCGTGGAGCTCACCGAGCCGAGACCGACGTTCGCGGTGCCGTCGCCCAGCGCGAAGATCCAGCCGTAGCCCGGCAGCAGGTTCGACGCCCCCGGGGCGCCGTCCCACAGCTCGAGGTGCGACTCCATCCACGCGTCCTCGTGCCGCGACGTGCCCTCGGTGCGGAAGTACGTGCGCACCGCCGTGCCGAGCGGTCGGTCGTCGCGGCGGGCGATGCCGAGGCCGGTGGCGAAGCGGGAGGAGACGCCGTCGGCGGCGACCACGACGGGCGCCCGGTAGGTCGTCTCGGCGCCGTCGGCGCGACCGCGGCCGTCGAGGGCCTGCGCCCGCACGCCCACGACGCGACCGTCGCGCTCGTCGAGGACGGGGCCGGTCACCTTGGTGCGCTCGAGCAGCTTGGCGCCGCTCGCCTGCGCGTGCTGCGCGAGCCGGTGGTCGAGCGACGTCCGCGCGCGGGCCATGCCGTAGCCGGGGTACGAGTCGAGGTCGGGCCAGGGCAGCTCCCACGACCGGGCGCCCGCGACCACGCGCAGCCCCTCGTTGCGGATCCAGCCGTCGTCCTCGCGGGTGCCGAGCCCCATGCGGGCCAGCTCGCCGACGGCACGGGGAGTCAGCCCGTCGCCGCACACCTTGTCGCGGGGGAAGGAGGCCTTGTCGAGCAGGAGCACGTCGAGGCCCGCGGCGGCGCACCAGTGGGCCGTGGACGAACCGGCCGGGCCGGCGCCCACGACGATGACGTCGGCGTCGTCGACGCGACCTGACCGCACGTGCTCACCTCGATCCCTCGAAGCGCCCCGGCGACGGTGCCGGGGCGGACTTGTGAACCTGATCACAACTCTTGCGAGCACTCTAGTCACGATCGGGCGGCGCTGTGTAGGAAGGTAAACCTTCCTTGCGCCCGGGCGGCGCGCCGCAGGCGCACCGGCCCGCGTCCCCGCAGGTCCGGCAGGGTGCCGCGGTCGGCATGTCGCGGGGTGCGTACGACGGCAGGCGTGCCTACGGTCGTGCGCACGACCCACGACCACGACCGCCAGCAACCACCATCGGCACGACCTACGAGGAGGCGCGACACATGAAGGCAGGACCGGCATTCGTCGTCGGCGCAGCGCTCGGCTACCTGCTCGGCACCGAGAGGGGCCGGCAGCAGCTGGACAAGGCCAAGGACTGGGCGACGGAGACCTGGAACGACCCGCGCGTGCAGGCCAAGGTCTCGGACGTCACGAGCAGCGTCACCGAGTTCGCCAAGGAGCAGGGCAGCGGGCTCAAGGACCGCACGGCAGGCAGCTGACCACGATCTGTTCGGCAGCGGGTGGATCAGCTCGGCAC
>NZ_JBHTVC010000028.1:0-57014 GCF_042793275.1 Isoptericola sp. NPDC056578 | reverse complement strand
GCTGCGGCGTCCGTCACGGCGACACGGGAGATCGTGTCGTCGGTCATCGGTCTAGAAGAACCCGAGCTTCTGGCCCGAGTAGCTGACCAGGAGGTTCTTCGTCTGCTGGTAGTGGTCGAGCATCATCTTGTGGTTCTCGCGCCCGACGCCGGAGCCCTTGTACCCGCCGAACGCCGCGGCCGCCGGGTACGCGTGGTAGCAGTTCGTCCACACGCGCCCGGCCTCGATGGTGCGCCCGGCGCGGTACGCCGTCTCGCCCTGCCGGGACCAGACGCCGGCGCCGAGCCCGTAGAGGGTGTCGTTGGCGATCTTCATGGCGTCGTCGAAGTCCGCGAACTCCGTCACCGACACGACCGGCCCGAAGATCTCCTCCTGGAAGATCCGCATCGAGTTCTTGCCCTCGAAGACGGTGGGCGTCACGTAGTAGCCGCCCGCCAGGTCGCCGTCCATCTCCGCGCGACCCCCGCCCGTGAGGACCTTGGCGCCCTCCGCCTTGCCGATGTCGATGTACGACAGGATCTTCTCGAGCTGGTCGTTGCTCGCCTGCGCGCCGATCATCGTGTCGGTGTCCAGCGGGTTGCCCTGCTTCACGGCCTTCGTGCGCTCCAGGGCGTCGCCGAGGAACTGGTCGTAGATGTCGGCCTGGATCAGCGCGCGCGACGGGCAGGTGCACACCTCCCCCTGGTTGAGGGCGAACATCGTGAACCCCTCGAGGGCCTTGTCGTAGTAGTCGTCCTTCGCCGACGCGACGTCCGAGAAGAAGATGTTCGGGCTCTTGCCGCCGAGCTCCAGCGTCACCGGGATGATGTTCTGCGACGCGTACTGCATGATCAGGCGGCCGGTCGTCGTCTCGCCGGTGAACGCGATCTTGCGGATGCGCGAGCTCGACGCGAGCGGCTTGCCCGCCTCGACGCCGAACCCGTTGACGACGTTGACCACGCCGGGCGGCAGCAGGTCGCCGATGAGGTCCATGAGGAACAGGATCGACGCCGGGGTCTGCTCGGCCGGCTTGAGCACGACGGCGTTGCCCGCCGCGAGCGCCGGGGCCAGCTTCCACGTGGCCATGAGGATCGGGAAGTTCCACGGGATGATCTGCCCGACCACGCCGAGCGGCTCGTGGAAGTGGTACGCGACGGTGTCCTCGTCGATCTCCGAGATCGACCCCTCCTGCGCGCGGATGGCGCCCGCGAAGTAGCGGAAGTGGTCGATGGCGAGCGGGATGTCGGCGGCGAGGGTCTCGCGGACGGGCTTGCCGTTCTCCCAGGTCTCGGCGACCGCGATCTCCTCGAGGTGCGCCTCCATGCGGTCGGCGATCCTGTTGAGGACGTTCGCCCGCTCCGTGACGGACGTGCGCCCCCACGCGGGCGCCGCTCCGTGGGCGGCGTCGAGCGCGCGCTCGATGTCCTCGGCGTTCCCGCGCGCCACCTCGGTGAAGGTCTGCCCCGTGACCGGGCTGGGGTTCTCGAAGTACTGCCCGCTCGCCGGCGGGACATACTCCCCGCCGATCCAGTGGTCGTACCGGGCGCGGTACTCGGCGATCGCCCCGGGCTGACCGGGGGCTGCGTAGACGGTCATGCTGCCTCCTCGCACGTGCGGCGCCTCGTCGCGCCGCGATGGACGCGACGGTAGGAGGCGCAGGGTTGCAGTTCCGTTGCAGTGCGGTTCGCACGACGGTCCGGGCTGGACCCTGGCCCGAGCGGACCGCAGGATCGCCGGAGGGCCAGGAGCCGGCCCGCGACGGGACGGGAGGCGTCGATGCGCGGCAGGTCGCGGTTGCTGATCGGCGCGGGAGTGGTGCTCGCCGTGGTGGTGGGCGCCTTCGTGCTCACGCCGGGCCCGCTCGCCCGATCCCTGTTCGTCCTCCGGGAGCAGCGCACCTCCTGCGGCGAGGTCGAGCACGGCGCGCAGGGTGGCGGGATCCCTGCCGACGCGCGTGACTGCCTCGACGCGGCGTGGGAGTCCGGGGCCGAGCTCACGGTGATGTCTCCGACCACCGAGGGCGACCCGACGTTCACCTACTACCGCGTCGGGGGCGGCGGCCTCGAGATCTTCCGCGACACGACAGGCGACACCTACGGGTCGGGCACCTGGAGCCGCAGCGTCTGCCCCGGCGACGACCTCAAGGGCGCGCTCGAGCGCTGCTGACCCTCAGCCCAGCTCGGCGTCGAGCAGCCCGGCACGGGCGCGGGCGCGCACGGCCTGCGGGCTGCCGGCCGGGGCGACGTCGAGCAGGCGGGTCCAGGCGGCGTGGTCGTCGGCGCCGTCGGCACCGCGCACCCACGCGTCCAGGGCGTCCGGGTCGCCGGCGGCCAGGACGGCGGCACGGACCTCGGCCGCGAGCTCGGCGCGCAGCTGCTCGACGCCCGGGGCCACGGACCGCGGCAGCAGCGGCGCGTAGGCGTCGACGGCGGCGCGCGCGTCGCCGTCGGCGAGGGCCGCGCGCACGTCGCCCGCGTCGGTGCGCAGGGGGCGGGCGAGCCGGTACGGCCGCGACCCGGCCAGCAGCGCGCCGACGACGTGCCGCAGCCGGGAGACCTCGGCCCGCACGGTGACGTCGGAGAGCTCCCCGGGGTGCAGCAGCACGGCGAGCTCGTCGGCGGCGAGGCCCGACGGGTGCTCCGCGAGCAGCAGCAGGATCTCGGCGTGCCGCAGCGACAACGACCGCTCCCCTGCGGGCGTCCGCAGCACGGGCCGCCCGAGCACGCGGAGGTCGACGGGGCCGACGCCTGCCGGGTGCGCGGCCGCGGCGGCGCGGGTCGCGAGCTCGCGCTCCACGGTCGCGACGGTGGCCCGCACGAGCGACAGCACGACGTGCGTCGCCGCGGCCCGCCGCCCCGTGACGTCGAGGACGCCGAGCACCCGGCCCGTGGCGGGGTCGCGGATGGGCGCGGCGGCGCAGCTGAGCTCCTGCACGGGTCGGGAGAAGTGCTCGGCGCCGATCACCTGGACCGCCCTGCGGGTCGCGAGCGCCGTGCCCGGCGCGTTGGTGCCCACGCTCTCCTCGCCCCACACGGCGCCCTCGACGAAGCCCACGCGGTCGACCGCGCCGCGGAGGCGACGGTTCCCCTCCACCCAGAGCAGGCGGCCGATCTCGTCGGAGACGGCGACGACCAGGCCGTCGTCCGCCGCGCCGTCGACGACGAGCTCCCGCACGACCGGCATGACGGCGGCGAGCGGGTGGGCGGCGCGGTAGGCGGCCAGCTCGGCGTCGGCCAGCGCGACCTGCGGGTGCGGGGTGTCCGGGTCGACGCCGTTGCGCAGGGAGCGGCGCCAGGAGTCGGCGACGACGGGGTCGATGCCGCCGGGCGGCTCTCCCGTGCCGAGGAAGCGTTCGTACGCGGCGCGCACGGTGCGCGGGTCACGACGCACCCCGACCCCGCGCGGGCCGTGCCCCGCGGAGAAGCTGTCCCCGTGCATCGCGACCTCCCGACGTCGTCGTCCGGGCGCCGCCAGTCTAGGGGGCGGACGGCCCGGCCACGGATCGCCGGACCCTGGATCACCCCCGAGCCGTGGGCAGCGTGGTGCCCATGGCACACAGCGCGCACGACCTCACCCCGACCAAGGTGGCCGTGGGCGATGCCGAGGAGCTCACCGGGGTCGCGTTCGGCCGAGGCGGGGTCAGGCGCGCCCGAACGCCTTGCGCAGCTCGTCCTTCGCGCGCTCGAGGACGTCGCGCTGCGCGGCGGGGAGGTTCTTCCCGGCGCGGTTGACGTAGAACGTCAGCATCGACATGGCCGAGCGGTACGCCGAGCCCTTGCGCCGGTCGCTCGCCTCGGCCGACCGCTTCAGGGATGCCGCGATGCGCGCCGGGTCGTCCCAGGTGAAGACGTCGTCCTCGAGGTCGAGCGCGTCGGAGCGCTCGGTCACGTCCTGCGACCACCGCTCGCCGTCGTCGCCCTTCGTCATGCCCTCGACGCTAGACGCGGGGCCAGGATGCTCGCAGCCCCGCCGGCGCCGCTCAGTCGCGCAGCGCGAGACGGCGCGCGAGCACGGCGCACACCACGAGCTGGAGCTGGTGGAAGATGATCACCGGGACCGCGATCACGCCCGCCGCGGCGACGGGGAACAGCACGCTGGCCATGGGCAGGCCGGTGGCGAGGGACTTCTTGGACCCGCACATGAGCAGCGCGATCCGGTCCTCGGCGGGCAGCTTGAGGGCCGCCCCGCCCCACCACGTGAGGCCCAGCATGATCGCGAGGAACACGCCGCTGACCACCAGCAGCGCCACGATCGCCCAGCCGGAGATGCCGGCCCACACGCCCGCGGAGCTCGCCGCCGCCACGGCGGAGAACACCACGACGAGGATGGTGCCGCGGTCGACCGACAGGGTGAGCCAGCGCCGCGCGCGGACCCGGTCGCCCACGCAGGGCTGCAGCAGCTGGCCCACGACGAACGGGAGCAGCAGCTGGAGCAGCACCGTCTGCAGCCCGTCGAGGCCGTGGCCGGCGGTGGCGCTCCGGCCCTCCGCGTCGGTCATGAGCCACAGCACCAGCAGCGGCGTGAGCACCATGCCGAGCACGTTCGACACCGTGGCCCCGCAGATCGCGCCCGCCACGTTGCCGCGCGCCACGGACGTGAACGCCACCGACGACTGCACCGTGGACGGCAGCAGGGACAGGTAGAGCATCCCGGCGGCGAGCGGAGCGCCGACCAGCGGGGTGATCGCCCACGCGACGACGAGCCCGAGCACCGGGAAGAGCACGTACGTGGCGACGAGGATGCCGCCCTGCAGGCGCCAGTTGCGCAGGCCCGCCCACACCTCACGGGTCGAGAGGCGCGCGCCGTAGACGAGGAACAGGATCGTCACCGCGACGTCGGCCGCGACGTCGACGACCTGCTGCACGCCCGGGCCGACGGGCACCACCAGCCCCAGCACCATCACCACGACCAGCGTGACGACGAACGGGTCCACCCAACGGCTCAGCACACGACGCACCGGGCGAGTGTAGGGAGTCTCGCGCCCGGGGCACGGACACGTCCGCGGGGTGCGGGTGCCGCGCCCCGGTCGCCGACCGCCGGGTCAGGCCTCCAGGCCCTGGCGCAGCCCGTCGAGGAGCGGCGTGGTGGGGCGACCGATCAGACGGGCGAGGTCGCCCGACGTCTCGGCGAGCAGGCCCGCGCGCGTGTCGCCGTCGAGGGCGACGACGAACCCGGCGGTGCCCTCGTCCAGGCCTGCCGCGAGCAGCTGCTCGCGGTGCTCGTCGGCGGTGAGCCGCCGGTACGTCACGGGCCGGCCGACGATCTCGGCGGCCGCGGCGGCGAGCTCGTCGAAGTCCCAGGCCACGTCCCCGGACAGCTCGTAGACGGCGCCGTCGTGGGCGCCGTCACGGCGCGCGTCGAGGGCGACGACGGCCGCGGCCTCGGCGTAGTCCGCGCGGCTCGCGCTGGCGACGCGGCCGTCCCCGACGCTGCGCGCGATCTCGCCCGTCTCGCGCGCCTGCTGCACGTCGCCGAGGTAGTTCTCGGTGTACCAGCCGTTGCGGAGCACCGTGGTGGACAGGCCCGAGGCCGCGAGCAGCTCCTCGGTCGCCTTGTGCTCGGGGGCGAGGATCAGGGGCGAGGTGTCGGCGTGCGGGGCGCTCGTGTAGACGACGCGGCGGACGCCGGCGCCCTTGGCCGCCTCGATCACGGCCTGGTGCTGCGGCACCCGGCGGCCGACCTCGGAGCCGGAGACGAGCACCAGCACCTCGACGCCGTCGAGTGCGGGGACCAGGGTCTCGGGGCGGTCGTAGTCGGCCTCGCGGACCACGACGCCGGGCCCGTCCGGCCCCGCGAGGTCGGCGACCTTCGCCGTCGAGCGGGCGAGGGCCACGACGTCGGCGGGCGCGGCGCCCCGGGCGAGGAGGGACTCGACGACGAGGCGGCCCAGGTGGCCGCTGGTACCGGTGACGGCGATGGTCATGGTGATGCTCCTTCGGAGGCAGGCTCAGGTCGGGATCGCGGCCGGCCCGTGCCGGGCCGACCCCGCCAGCATGCACTTACTTTTCGTAAGTGCCAACCCGCGGCAGGTGCGGTGATCGTCACAGTGCCCGCCTCCGCGCCGCGCCGTATCCTGGGCGGGTGACCACCGACTCCCCCGCAGCCGCTCTCGACGGCGTCCGCAGCGACGACGTCGCCCCGGGCCCGACCGACGCGATGATCGCCGACGTGTTCTCCCGCGGCTGCACCTCGCGCCAGGCGCTCGAGGCGGTCACCGGCCGCTGGGGCGTCCTGACCGTGGCCGGGCTGCGCGACGGCGCCGTGCGCTTCAACGCGCTGCGCCGCCGGATCGACGGTGTGAGCGAGAAGATGCTGGCCCAGACGCTGCAGACGCTCGAGCGCGACGGCATGGTCGCCCGGGAGGTCCGCACGACCATCCCCCCGCACGTCGAGTACTCGCTCACCGACCTCGGCCGCCGCGTCGCCGACCGGCTCGTCGGGCTCCTCGACGTCCTCGAGGGCTCGGTCGACGAGGTCAGCGCGGCCCAGCGGGCGTACGACGCGCGCCGGGACGCCTGAGCCTCACGTCCGCGAGGTCACGTACCAGAGCACCAGCGCGACGACGACGAGGAGCACGACGAGCACGGCGACCGTGATCTTCACCGCGCTGAACGGCCGCCTCCCGACCACCTGCCCCGTGTTCGCGTTGACCATGACCTGCCACTGCCGGCCCGCGTACACGTAGGTCGCGATCCACAGCGGGAGCAGGACCAGCTTGAACATCACGTCGGTGTACGCCGTCGCCACCGAGCCGACCCGCTGCTCGTCGCCACCGATGTCCCGCCGGACGTCGGCCGTGATGGCCTTCGCCATCGTCGCCTTGGCCCGCTCGAGGCCGGCGGCGGGCTCCACCTCGTACCGCGCCGCGGAGTACCCGGCCAGGTACTCCGCCCGGAACGGCACGGCGTCCTCCAGCGCCCACGGCCCGAGCCGGCGCAGATCGGTCTCGGACACCTGGGACGAGGCCGGGACCAGGACGTCGTCGAAGGACCGCTCGACCCGGCCCGAGACCGGCGTCCAGCTCACCCGCCGCTCCTGGCGCTCCTCGTCGCCGTCCTTCACGGTGACGTGGTACTCGTCGCCGCGCTGACCCGTGTACGACGACGACGTCTCGGCGTCGAAGGTCCAGTGGGGCACGTACGAGCCGTGCAGCGACTCCGTGTCGCCGACCTTCTTGAGCTCGCTCGGCGCGAACGGTCGCGAGCGCACCCACCGGCGGAACGCCTCGCGTGCCCGCGCCTGCTCCACGCCGAACGGGACGACCGCTTCCGGCTGCACGTGCCCGTCCGCCTCCGCGACCGCGACGAGGTGGCCGCCGCAGAAGCGGCAGGCCGCGGACAGGTCCGTGCCGCGCGTCGTCGCGCCGCACCCGTCGCACGTGAGCAGGCGGTCCTCCAGGAGGCCCGCGCGCGACCCCTCCTGCGCGGCGGCCCACGCGTCGAACGAGTGCTCGTCGACGGCGTCGCCCGCCGCGTGGACGATCTCCACCTCACCGCCGCACGCCCCGCACCGCAGGTGCTGCGTGCCGGGCACGTAGGCGAGCTGGGAACCGCACGCGTCGCAGCGCGTGCGCACGAGGTCGTCCCGCACGTCGCTCACGACCGGCCCCCGGTCCCGCTCGACGGCCCCGCCTGCGGCGGCAGCGGGGGCGGTGTCGCCGCGAGGAGCGGGGCGAGCACGGGCACCTGCCCGGCCGGCGTCCACGCGGCCATGCCCTGCTGCCACACGAGGGTCTCGCGCGTGAGGTCGCCGGTACCCACGAGCGCGGCGAGGTCGGCCGCGGTGCCCGGGCCGGCCTGCGACCCGGCGGCCGACCAGAACCACGGGGACTCGGCGACCGGCAGCGGCGGCGGGCCCGCGGGCGGCGGCGCGGCCGCCGCGGGCGGCGCCGACGGCGCCAGCGCCTGGGCCATCTGCTGCCCCATCGCCAGGCCCATCCCCACGCCCATCCCCGAGCCGAGGCCCTCGCCGGCCCCGCCCGGGTTGGCGGCGGCGGTCTCGATCGCCGTCGCCGCCTGGAACTTCGTGTACTGGTCCAGGTCACCGACGACGGCCATCCGGGTCCGCTTGTCGAGCGCCGCCTCGACCTCCGGCGGGAAGGAGACGTTCTCGAGGACGAACCGCGGCACGGAGACGCCGTACTCCGTCAGGTCCTCGGAGAGCTGGTCCGCCAGGCGGCCGGCGATCTCGCGCTGGTTCGCGGCGAGGTCGATCACGGCGACGCCCGCCTCGGCCAGCGCCGGGCCGAGCCGGCCCACGACGAGGCTGCGGAAGTAGTCGCCGATCTCGTCCGTGCGGAACTGCGGGTCGGTGCCCACGAGCTGCCGCAGGAGCGCGGCGGGGTCCACCACCCGCAGCGCGTAGGTGCCGAAGGCGCGGACACGGACCGCCCCGAGCTCGGGGTCGCGCAGGATCACCGGGTTCTGCGTGCCCCAGGTGAGGTCCGTGAACTGGCGGGTCGCGACGAAGTAGACCTCCGCCTTGAACGGCGAGCTGAACCCGTGCTTCCAGCCCTGGAGCGTGGACAGGATCGGCAGGTTCTTCGTCTCCAGCGTGTACGTGCCCGGGGCGAAGACGTCGGCGAGGCGGCCCTCGCTGACGAACACCGCCGCCTGCCCCTCGCGCACGACCAGCCTGGCCTGGTTCTTGATCTCGTTGCCCTGGCGGGGGAAGCGCCAGACGATCGTGTCGCGGCTCTCGTCGAGGAACTCGACGATGTCGATCAGCTGTCCACGCAGCTTCTCCAAGAAGCTCATCCGGAATCCTTCGGTGTCGTGCGGGTCGGGGAAGTTCGAGTCGCGCGGCCGCTGGGCCGCGCTGAGCATAGCGGTGTCTGCCGCCGCCGATGACAGGGCCAAGTCCCGGCAAAATCCCCAGGTCGCCGCGGGTCGACCCGGCGGCGCCCGAGCGCACCCGCCCGCGACCTATCCTGGCCGGGTGCCTGCCGCGCCCCTGCTCCCGGACCGGACCTCCGACGTCGCGGTGCTCCTCGCGGCCGGCGCGGGGACCCGGCTGGGACGCGGCCCCAAGGCGCTCCTGCCCCATCGCGGCCGCCCGCTCGTCGAGCACGTCACGGCTGCCCTGCTCGCCGGCGGGTGCGACGCGGTCGTCGTCGTGCTCGGCGCGGGGGCGGAGCGCGTGCGTGCCGCGGCGTCGCTCGACGGCCCCGGGGTCCGCGTCGTGCTCAACCCCGGCTGGGCCACGGGCATGGCCTCGTCCCTGCGTGCCGGCGTCGCGGCCGCGCTGGAGCCGCGGGACGGCGTGCCGCTGGCGCGGCTCGTCGTCGCGCACGTGGACCAGCCGGGCGTGACGCCCGACGACGTCGCGCGCCTGCTGGCCGCGCACCGCCCCGGCCGCGTCACCGCGTCGCGCTGGGCCGACGCTCCCGACCGGGACCGGCCGCGCTGGTCGCACCCGCTCGTCCTCGACGCCGCGCTCGCCGCGCCGGCCGCCGCGAGCGCCGTCGGCGACGCCGGGGCGCGCGCGTTCCTGCGCGCGCACGCCGACCTGATCGACGTCGTCACGCACCCCGGCGACGGGCGCGACGTCGACACCGAGGCCGACCTCGACCTGCTCGCCTGACCGTCCACGAGGCCCCGGCGGTCACGACGCCGCGGCCGCCTTGATGCCCAGGTAGACCTTGTCGCGCGCGAGCGGCAGCTCGGTGAACCGCACCCCGGTCGCAGCGCGCAGCGCGTTCGCGAGCGCCGGGGCGACGGGGTTGAACGGGCTCTCGCTCATGGACTTCGCCCCCATCGGCCCGGTGGAGTCCGAGGTCTCGGCGAAGTACACCTCGCTGCGCGGCACGTCCGCGAAGGTGGGCAGGTGGTACTGGCGGAAGATGTCGGTCGTGACGCGGCCCGCGTCGTCGATCACGACGTCCTCATAGAGCGCGGCACCGAGCGCCTGGGCGATGCCGCCCTCCACCTGGCCGCGGCACTGGCGCGGGTTGACGACCTCCCCGGCGTCGGCGGCCTGCACGCTCTGCAGGATGCGGATCTCGCCGGTGCCGCGGTGCACGGCCACGCGGAAGCCGTGCACGTTGAACGCGACGGACCGCGGCGTGCCGCCCCAGCGCCCCTCGGCCTCGAGCCGCACGCCCGCGGCCCGGGCATGGCGCGCCACCTCGGCCAGCGGCACCACCGAGCCGCCGCCGTACTCGACCCCGCCGGGCACCAGCGTGCAGTCGGCCGACGGCGTGCCCGTGAGCGACGACGCCACCACCCGCACGCGCTCGGCGAGCTCGGTCGCCGCCGCGAGCGACGCCTTGCCCGCCACCACCGTGCCGGTGGACCCGAAGGCGCCGGTGTCGTGGTCGACCAGGTCGGTGTCGGACTGCCGGACGACGACGTCGGCCGCCCGCTGCCCCAGCGCGCTGGCCACGAGCTGCGCGTGCACGGTCGTGGTGCCGTTGCCGAACTCGGCGGTGCCGACCTCGGCCTCCACCACGCCGTCGGGGCGCAGCCGGGCGCGGGCGTGCGACACGTGGCCGCGCGGCGGCACGGTGTCGATCATCGACAGGGCCGTGCCCTCGCCGACGCCCCACTCCGCCCCGAGCCACGGGCGGGCCGGGTCGGCGGGGTCAGCACCGTACGCCGCGACGTCGCGCGCGCGACCGCGGGCCAGCGCGTCGTCGGCCAGCTCGATGCACTGGTCGAGGCCGTAGCTGCCGTACAGCACGTCCTCCTCGGGCTCGGGCGCGGTGGACAGCATCGGCACGCCCGGGCGCACCACGTTGCGGCGCCGCAGCTCCAGCGGGTCCATGCCCAGCTGCCGGGCCAGCTCGTCCATCGCCGACTCGACGGCGAAGATCATCTGGCTCAGCCCGTACCCACGAAAGGCGCCTGCGGGCAGCGTGTGCGTGTAGACGCAGTACGCGTCGACCTTCTTGTTCGCGCAGGAGTAGACGGCGATCGACTCGCCGCAGCCGTGGAACATCACGCCCGGCCCGTGGTTGCCGTACGCGCCCGTGTTGCTCAGCACGTCCAGGTGCAGCGCGGTCAGCGTCCCGTCGCGGCGCGCGCCGGCACGGACCTTGATGCGGAACGGGTGCCGCGTCGTCGTGCCGACGAACGTGTCCGTGCGCGTGAGCTCCAGCTGCACGGGGCGTCCGAGCTTCAGGGCCGCGAGCCCGGCGACGTCCTCGACGAGCACCTCCTGCTTGCCGCCGAAGCCTCCGCCCACGCGCTCGCACACCACGCGCACGCGGTCCATGGGCAGGTCCAGCACGCGCGCGAGGTGGCGGCGCGCGAGGAACGGCACCTGGGTGGAGGACCGCACGACCAGGCGGCCGTCGTCGTCGAAGGACGCGATCGCGGCATGCGTCTCGAGCGCCGCGTTCTGCACGCGCTGGGTGCGGTACGTCGCCTCGTGCACGACGTCGGCCTCCGCGAGGCCCGCCTCGACGTCGCCCAGCTCGCTGTGCAGCTCGGCGACGACGTTGGCGCCCGGCCGCGACACGCGCGCGGTGGCGGCGTCCAGGTCCGGGTGCACGAGCGGGGCCCCGGGCGCCATCGCCTGCTCCGGGTCGATCAGCGCGGGCAGCACGTCGTACTCGACGCGCAGCCGGCGCACGCCCTCCTCCGCCGCGGCCACCGAGTCCGCGACGACGGCGGCCACCCGCTGCCCGACGTGCCGCACGACGTCGTCGAAGACCCGGGTGTCGTCCGGGTCGTCGGTCCACAGCTCGTGCTGGGCCGTGCTGAACCGGGCGGACGGCGCGTCCTCGTGCGTGAGCACGGCGTGGACCCCGGGCACCGCCAGCGCGTCGGCCGTGTCGATCGACAGGATCCGCGCGTGCGCGTGCGGCGACCGCGCCAGCTTGAGGTGCAGCAGGCCCGGGTACGCCTCGGGGTCGACGTCGAGCGTGTAGCGCACCTGACCGGTCACCACGCCCCGGCTCGCGGGCGCAGGCTCCGAGGTGCCGAACGCAGTGCCCGACGCGGCGGAGCCGGCCGTCCGGTCCCCGACGCCGCGGGAGCGCTGCGGCGTCCACCCGTCGTGGGCGTGGTCGCAGGGCGCGGCCCCGGCCGGGTGGGCCGTGCCGCACGCGTCGTCGCCGAGCACCGCGTCGGCGACCGCCCGGTAGCCCGTGCACCGGCACAGGTTGCCCTTGAGGTTGCGGGGCAGGTTCGCGCGCTGGTCGTCGTCGAAGGTGGCGGCCGTCATGATCATGCCCGCCGTGCAGAAGCCGCACTGGAAGCCCTGCGCGTCGTGGAACTGCTGCTGCACCGGGTGCAGGCCCTCCGCGGTGGGCTCCTCGGCCGTGGCCGCGAGCCCGGCGATCGTGGTCACCTCGCGCCCGGCCGCGCGCCGCGCGGGGTACACGCAGCTGTGCACGGGCAGCCCGTCGACGTGCACGGTGCACGCGCCGCAGTCGCCGCCGTCGCAGCCCTTCTTCACGCCGAGCGAGCCCTGCTCCCGCAGGAACGTGCGCAGGCACTGGCCGGCGCGCGGCACGGCGTCCACGTCGCGGCCGTCCACCCGGAGCACGGGCGAGGCGCCCGGGGAGAGGGTCGTGGGGCGGGTGGTCGCGTCGGTCATCGCCGGCCTCCGTCGGTCAGTTCGGCGCGGATCTCCTCCGCGAGCCGGTAGGTCATGTCACGACGCCAGGCCGGGAGGCCGTGGATGTCGTCGTGGTAGAGGTCGGACGGGATCGCGGCGTCGATCGCGGCGGCCAGTCCCGCGGCGTCGGGGTGCGCGCCGGCGGGGAACCGCAGCCGGACCGGCCGGCGGGTCGACGCGGTCACGGTGATGACGAGCGCGCCGCCGTCATCGGGCGCGTCGAGCCGCCCGATCAGCAGCACGCCGGAGCGGCCGAGGTTCGACAGCGACAGCCGCCGGAAGGCGGTGCGGGCGCGCAGCGCGGCGGCCGGGAGCCGGATCGCGCGCAGCAGCTCGCCCGGTGCCAGGGTGTTGCGCATCTCGCCGGTGACCAGCTCGGCCACGGGCTCGGCGCGCCGCGCCCCGCCCGGCCCCCACACCTCGGCGAGGCCGTCCAGGGCCGCGGTGAGCGACGTCATCGGCCCCGCGGGCAACGACGTCACGACGTTCCCGCCGACCGTCGACGTGTTCCAGATCTTGAACGACGCGACGAACGCGTCGCAGCACGGGCGCACGAGGGCGAGCGCGGGCCACGCGGCGCGCACCGGGGCCGACGCCGCGGCCGCCGGGAAGGCGTACAGCTCGGCGACCGTGCAGGTCGCGGCGATCTCCAGCCCGTCGTCGGTCACCGTGAGCGCCGGCCAGCCGGCGCTCGTGAGGTCGAGCAGGCGGCGCAGCGTCTGGCTGCCGTACGAGAACAGGACGGTGCCGCCCGCCAGCCACGCGTCGCCCTCGCGCCAGTCGGCGGGGTCGGCGGTGGGGACCAGGTCGGTGACGGTGTTCATGTCCACCGGGGGTGCTCCTTGCTCCGGGTCGTGCCGGGGGTGGTGCCGCGGGCCGCGTGCAGCGGCCCGTCCGTGCGGCTGAGAGGGACGGCGGCGTCCCGCCCGTAGCGCACCGCGACGAGCTCGGCGACGACCGACACGGCCACCTCCTCCGGCGTCACGGCGCCGAGGTCGAGCCCGATCGGCGAGCGCAGCCGCGCCAGCCGGTCGGGCGTGACGCCCTCGTCGCGCAGGGCCTGCATCCGTTGGGCGTGCGAGCGGCGCGAGCCCATCGCCCCCACGTACGCGAGCGGCAGCCCGAGCGCGAGCCGCAGGGTCGGGACGTCGAACTTCACGTCGTGGGTGAGGACGGCGACCGCGGTGCGGGCGTCGAGCCGCCCGGCCGCGGCCTCGGCGGCGAGGTAACGGTCCGGCCAGTCCACGACCACCTCGTCCGCCTGCGGGAACCGGCGCGGCGCGGCGAACACCTCGCGGGCGTCGACGAGCGTCACGCGGTACCCGAGCAGGTGCACGGCACGCACGAGCGCGCCCGCGAAGTCGTTGGCGCCGACGACGACGAAGCGCGGCGGCGGGAGCCGGGTCTCGACGAGCAGCGTCACGGGCTCCTCCGGGGCGCCGTCGTCGCACGCGCCGTCGGGCACGCCGGGCGCCGCGTGGACGGTCGCGGCGCCACCCGCCCGCAGCACGGCCGCGACCTGGGCGGACACGGCCGGCAGCGCGCCGTCGTCGACCAGCCCTCGTAGCGAGCTGTCAGGGCCGGCGCCGGGCATACCGCCCTGTGGCCCTGACAGGTCCCGCAGGAGGACGGCGGTCGGGCGCGCGACGTCGAGCCGGCGCACGAGCGCGGCGGAGCCGCCGCCGGCGCCAGCCAGGCGGGCGAGGGCGACGGCGGCGGGGTCGCCCTCGTCGCCAGGGCGCACGGGCTGCACGTGCACCTCGAGGCTGCCGCCGCACGTGAGCCCGACGGCGAACGCGTCGTCGTCGGAGTAACCGAAGGTCTCGCGGTGGCACTCGCCGACGGCGATCGCGTCGAGCGCGGCCGCGTGCACGGCCGCCTCCACGCAGCCCCCGGAGAGGCTGCCGATCACGGCGCCGTCGGCGCGCACGGCCATCGCGGTGCCGACCGGCCGCGGCACCGAGCCGGACGCGCCGACGACGGTCGCGACGGCGAACGGCTCCGCGCCGGGCACGAGCCACTCGGCGAGCTGGTCAGCCAGGGTGAGCATCTCAGGGGTCCCTCCCCGCCGGTCGGGCCTGCCGGGTCACGGCGGGCCCGGCCGACATCGTCGTCAGGCGCCGATCGCCGCCGAGAGCGGGCCGCGCACGAAGTACACGAGGAAGCCCGCGGCGACCACCCACAGCAGCGGGTGCACCTCGCGCGCCCGGCCGCAGGCGAACCGCAGCAGCACCCACGTGATGAAGCCGATCCCGATCCCGTTGGCGATGGAGTACGTCAACGGCATCGTCACGACCGTGAGGAAGACCGGCAGGGCGACGGAGAAGTCGCCCAGGTCGATCTCCTTGATCTCCCGCATCATCATCGCGCCGACCACCACGAGGGCGCCGCTGGCGACCTCGATCGGCACGACGGCGGTGAGCGGCGTGAGGAACATGGCGACCAGGAACAGGCCGCCCGTCACGACCGACGCCAGGCCGGTGCGGGCCCCCTCGCCGACGCCCGCCGCCGAGTCGACGAACACGGTGTTCGACGACGACGACGTCGCGCCGCCGACGACGGCGCCCACGCCCTCGACGACCAGCGCCGACTTGATCCTCGGGAAGTTCCCGTCCTTGTCGGCCAGCCCGCCCTGCTTGGCGAGCCCCGTCATCGTGCCCATCGCGTCGAAGAAGTTCGTGAAGAACAGGGTGAACACGAGCATCGTGGCCGCGAGCGCCCCGATGCGGTCGAAGGCGCCGAAGCTGAACTGGCCCAGCAGGGACAGGTCCGGGACGGAGACCAGCGAGTCGGGCAGCGCGGGCACCGACAGGTGCCAGCCGCCCGGGTTGTCGTCGCCGGCCGGGCCCAGCTGGAGCACGGCCTCCACGACGATCGCCACGACCGTGGTCGCGACGAGCCCGATGAGCAGGCCGCCCTTGACCCTGCGCGCCACGAGGATCCCCATGAGCAGCAGCCCGAGGACGAAGATCATCGTCGGGACGGTCGTGATGGACCCCCCGTCGCCGAGCTGCACCGGCGGGCCGCCCTCGGTGGGGGTGACGAAGCCGGCGTCGACAAAGCCGATGAAGGCGATGAACAGGCCGATGCCCACGGTGATCGCGGCCTTGAGCTGGCGCGGGACGGCGTTGAAGATCGCCGACCGCGCGCCGGTGACGGCGAGCAGCACGATCAGCAGGCCGTTGATGAGTACCAGGCCCATGGCCTCGGGCCAGGTCACGTCGCCGATCACGGCCACGGCGAGGAACGAGTTGATCCCCAGCCCGGCCGCGAGCGCGAACGGCAGGTTCGCGACGAGTCCGAACAGGATGGTCAGCACGCCCGCGGCGAGGCCGGTGACGGCGCCCACCTGGGCCGTCGCGAGCCAGCCGCCCGCGACGTCGGTGGGGGCGTTCTCGGCGCTGGTGCCGCCGAGGATGAGGGGGTTGAGGATGACGATGTACGCCATCGCGAAGAAGGTCACCAGCCCGCCACGGATCTCGCGTCCCGTGGTGGATCCTCGCTCGGTGATCTTGAACAGCCGCTCCAGCACGCCGCGGCCGGCGCCGGTGGAGGGCGTCTTGTCGTTCTCGGCGGTGTCCCGCCGCGTTCCCAGGATGGTCACGTCCTTGTGTCCTTTCCGGCCCGCGCGTCAGTAGTCGACGCGGGTCTCGAGGACACGCCACGCGTCGAACGGCGCGACGGCGCTGCCGGTGCGCTCGTGGCGCACGGTCATCACCCCGCCGGCGGCCCGGGTCTCGGGCGCGGCGTGGAGCCGGGAGGCGAAGAAGTCGTAGAACACGGCGTCGTCGAACCCCGCGGCGGCCGCGTCGTGGCGGTCGGCGGCGAAGTAGACGGCGTCCACGCGCGCCCACAGGGCGGAGGCGAGGCACATGGGGCACGGCTCGCAGCTCGAGTAGAGGACGGCCCCCGACAGGTCGAACGTGCCGAGCTCGGCGCAGGCGCGCCGGATGGCGGTGACCTCCGCGTGCGCGGTGGGGTCGTTGTCCTGGGTGACGCGGTTGTTGCCCTCGACGACGCGGCCGTCACGGGTGACGACGACGGCTCCGAAGGGGCCGCCCGCGTTCGCCACGCTGTCGACGGCCAGGGAGACGGCCTTCTCGAGGTGTGCTGCGGCCGGATGGACGGCCGGAGCGACGGCCGTGCCGGGTGCCTGGGTGTTGATCACGGCATTGCGGTCCATGGTGAGTCTCCACGGTTCGGGCAGCGGCCCCCGGGTGCTCGGGTCCGTCGGCCCTTCGAGGACCCGGTGGAGACCGGGCGCTCGGCGGGTCGCTGCAGGCGAGTTGTCCTTCATGCCGCCTGGTAGATAGCTGCCGGTGTCGGATCGATCTCGTCGATCACCGCGCGGGAGTCGACGTCGACGTCCGCACGGCCCGGGCCCGCCGTAGGCAACCGCGACGCTAACACTCGGTGACCGACGCCACAAGCGTTTTGGAATCACAATTCCGTATCGCGGGTGTTTCGTCGCGATGAACTCCGTCTCGCATCGTGGTCCCACATGATGGACACGGGCTGTCGCTGCTGGTGGTGCAGTTCCTAGAGTGTCCACAGAACCCGCGTGTCCCAGGCCCGAGTGGCCACGACCCACCGCGCCGGCCGGCGTCCGGTGTCGCCGCACAGATGGAGGAACCATGCCCGCACCCACCGACCCGACGCCGCGCCTCGCCGAGTACGCGCACCCCGAGCGCCTCGTGACGACGTCGTGGCTCGCCGAGAACCTCGACACCCCGGGCCTGGTGGTCGTGGAGTCCGACGAGGACGTCCTCCTCTACGAGACCGGCCACATCCCCGGCTCCGTGAAGATCGACTGGCACACCGACCTGCTGCAGCCCGTCGAGCGCGACTACCTCGACGGCGCCGGCTTCGCCGACCTGCTCGCGAGCCGCGGCATCTCCCGCGACACGACGATCGTGCTGTACGGCGACAAGAACAACTGGTGGGCCGCCTACACCGCCTGGGTCTTCACCCTGTTCGGCCACGAGGACGTCCGCCTGCTCGACGGCGGCCGCAACCTGTGGGTGGCCGAGGGCCGCGAGCTCACCACCGACGTGCCCTCCCCCGCCCGGGGCGAGTACCCCGTCGTCGAGCGCGACGACGCCACGTTCCGCGCCTTCAAGGAGGACGTCCTCGCCCACCTCGGCAACGGCCCGCTGGTCGACATCCGCTCCCCGCAGGAGTTCTCCGGCGAGCGTCTGCACATCCCGGACTACCCGGAGGAGGGCGTGCTGCGCGGCGGCCACATCCCGTCGGCCCGCAACGTCCCCTGGGCCACCGCGGTCGCCGAGGACGGCACCTACAAGCCGCGCGCGGAGCTCGAGGCGATCTACCAGGAGGGCGGCCTCGGCCTCACCGCCGGCGACTCGGTGATCACCTACTGCCGCATCGGCGAGCGCTCCAGCCACACCTGGTTCGCGCTGCGCTACCTGCTCGGCATCGACGACGTCCGCAACTACGACGGTTCCTGGACCGAGTGGGGCAACGCCGTGCGCGTGCCGATCGTCGCGGGCGCCGAGCCCGGCGAGGTCCCCTCGAGCGTCAGGCAGCAGCAGGCCGCCTGACGCACCGACCAGCCACGGCGCCGAGCTCGAGCCGGTCCGGACCCTTCCGCGGTCCGGACCGGCTCGACCGGTGTCCGGCCCCCTACGAGAGACTGGGTCCATGACCGACGCCGCCCCCCTGCCCGAGCCGCTCGCCGAGATCCGCGAGGAGTTCCTCGCCCTGCCCGAGCGCGACCGGCTGCAGCTCCTGCTCGAGTTCTCCCGCGAGCTGCCGGGCCTGCCCCCGCGGTACGAGAGCGCGCCCGGCCTGCTCGAGGCGGTGGAGGAGTGCCAGTCCCCCGTGCGCGCGTTCGCGGAGGTCGACGGCGACGTCGTGCACTTCTACGCGACCGCCCCGCAGGAGGCGCCCACCACGCGCGGGTTCGCGTCGATCCTCGCCCAGGGGCTGTCCGGGCTCTCGGCGCAGCAGGTGCTGGACGTCCCCGACGACTTCCCGCTGATGATCGGGCTCACCCGCGCCGTCAGCCCGCTGCGCCTCAACGGCATGGCGGGCATGCTCACCCGCGCCAAGCGGCAGGTGCGCGAGCAGCTCGCCGCCGCCTGACGGCCGTCGTCGAGGGTCAGAAGTCGAACAGGTCCCCGAGGAACGACTCCTTCTTCTTGCGCTTGCGGTAGCGGGGGTCGTACCCGCGGTCGTCGTACCGCTTGTCGTCGTAGCGGCGCTCGTCGTACCGCTTGTCGTCGTAGCGGCGGTCGTCGTAGCGGCGGTCGTCGTAGCCGGGCGCCGGGTAGGCCGCACCGGCAGGCGCGGACGCCGGAGCGGGCGGGACGGGACCGCGCGCCTCGGCGGCGATCTCCGACTCCAGCGAGCGCTCGATGAGCTTGTCGAGCTCGCCGCGGTCGAGCCACACGCCCCTGCACTGCGGGCAGTAGTCGATCTCGATCCCCTTGCGCTCGGACATCACGAGGACGGTCTGGTCGTGCGGACACTGCATGATGCGCTGCTCCTTCGTCGGCTGGTGGGGTCAACGGCCCGGACCGGCGCGAGGTTCCCTCCGTGTGCGAGAGTGTGCGCATGACGGTGCTCGTGGCCTACAACCCGTCGCCCCACGGTGAGGCGGCCGTCCGGACCGCGGTCGCGGAGGCGTCCCGGCGAGGTCTCCCCCTGCACGTGGTCCACCTCGCACGGTCGGACGACCCCGCCGACGGCGACCCGCTTGACGGCCTCCTCGCCGAGGCGGCCGCGAGGGTCGAGGTCCAGCCGGTCACCCGCCGGCCCTCGGGCACCGAGCCCGCGGACGCGATCCTCGACGCCGCCGAGGCTTCCGGCGCGACGCTCGTCGTCCTCGGCTCCCGCAAGCGCTCCAACGCGGGCACGTTCCTCGTCGGGACGACGACGCAGCGGGTGCTGCTGGACTCCCCCGTCCCGGTGCTCGTCGTCAAGGACACCTACGACGAGTGACCGCACCGTCCTGAGCCGGCTCCGTCAGCGACCCGCGGGCAGGGCGCGAGGCTCCTGCGAGGTCGCGAGCTGCGGCGCGATGGCGTCGCTGCCGGGCAGCACGAAGGGGCGCAGGTCGCCGCGGGCGGCGTCCACCTGCTCGACGGGGACCCGTTCCACCCCTCCGGCCTCGGTGATCCACCAGCCGAGGTTGGGGGCGAGGGCGGCGTAGCCGTCGCGCAGCACGTGCCGCAGCACCGTGTCCGCCAGGCGCACACCGTCGCGCCAGGCTCCCACGACCTCCGCGGTCACGACGTCCGGGGCCGAAGCACCGGTGGTGAGCTCCGCCGGGGACGACGTCGCGGCCGGCAGCGCGAGCACCCGCAGGCCCCGGCGGAAGACGAGGCGTCCGTCGACCGTCGCGTAGCGCGGCCGCACACGGGTGAACATGTTGAGGATGCGGAAGGGCCACGGCGGCGCCTGGTCCAGGACCAGGGCGGCGCGCGGGGTGAGCTGGCGTGCGAGCCGGTGCTCGTCGAACTGCACGCCCACGCCACGCATCTCGGCGGCCATCCACTGCAGCGCGACGTCCGACAGGCCGCAGCGGGCGCCACCGCCGCCGACGTCGCCGTGGGTGCCGGGGAACCACACCTGCTGCACCCGGTCGGGCGGGTCGCCGTCGGGCACGGTCCACAGGCACGGCGCGAAGGTCAGCCGGCGCTCGTCGATCGCGAGCGCCTGCCGTGCGGTGAGGACCGCGGGCGAGAGGGAGACGTCGTGGAAGCGGTTCTTGCGGCGTGACGGGCCCGGGACCCCGAGCGCGCCGACCGTGTCGAAGACGCCCAGGAAGCGGACGGGGACCTCGATCCCGTGCTCCGCACGGAACGCCCGCTTCTCGGCGCGGACCTCGTCGCCCCGCCGCAGCAGGGCCTCCGCCCGGCGCCGGCGCCACGACCCGGGCCGGGTGCGGGCCACGGTGCGCTTCGCTCGCGCGACGCGGCGCGCCGTCGGCGGCCTGAGGCGGTAGACGCGTTCCGCCTCGCACAGCAGCCCGTCGTCCTGGGCCTCCACGGTCAGCAGGCCCACCTGCGACAGCATCCCCACGACGCTGCGCGCCGTGTACGCCCCGCGGGAGTAGCCGAGCACCACGATCTCGTCACCGGGCTCGTAGTTCATGGTCAGGAATCGGTAGCCGTCCACCACGTTGCGGGTGAACCCGTACCCGAACGCGCCGCCGAGCAGCTGGTCCACCAGGTAGCCGCGGGCGCCGACGCCCGCCACGTACCCGACGACCTGCTCGACGTCCGGGTCCGCGCTCCCGCCGGAGCGCAGCACGGAGCGCGCGATCTTCTCGATGTTGGACACCTGCGAGTTCACGGCGTGGTTCCACGTCCCGTCGCAGCACAGCACCAGTCGCTTCATGGTCGTCCCCTCCATGTACCTCGGAGGGTGCCAGCGCGGCGCTGATACGACGAGCGTTCACGCCGTCGTGCAAGGTCCCCGACCGGCGGCGTCGTGGGCAGGCTCAGACGACGACGCGGATGACGGCGCTGTGGTCCAGCTCCGCGTCGCCGCGGTCGACCATCCGCTGGTACCGGTCGCGGGCGACCGCCGTCAGCGACGTGTCGACGCCGAGCTGCTGCCCCACCGCGAGGCCGAACTCGAGGTCCTTGAGCTGGGTGCGGCACGCGGCGCCGTCCGCGTAGTCGCCCGAGAGGTAGCGCCGCGACTTGTCCGTGAGCACCTGCGAGCCCGCCAGCCCGGCGCCCAGCACCTCCAGCACGGTGGCGAGGTCCAGGCCACCGGCCTGGGCGATGGCGACCGCCTCGGCCAGGGCGTTGAGCGTGCCGCCCACGACGATCTGGTTGCACGTCTTGGTGAGCGAGCCCGCGCCCACCGGGCCGAGGTGGCGCACCGTCGAGCCCATCGCGTCCAGCACCGGCCGGACCGCGGCGAGGTCGCCGTCCGCGCCGCCCGCCATGATGCTCAGGCTGCCCGCCACCGCGCCCTCGACGCCGCCGCTCACGGGCGCGTCCACCAGGCGGATCCCGTCGGCCGCGAGCTGCTCCGCCCACGCGAGGATCGCGACCGGGCTCACCGTGCTCATCACGACCAGTACCGGGTCCGCCACCCCGGCCGCGCGCCACCCCGCCCGCAGCCCGTCCGGGCGGTCGACGACGTCCCGCACCTGCGGCAGGTCCGGCAGCATCACGACGACCACCGGCCGAGCCGTCTCAGCCGGCGTCGCCGCGACCGTCGCGCGTGGCTCGCCCTCGGCGACCGCCTCCGCCTTGGCGGCGGTCCGGTTCCACAGCGCGACGTCGAACCCCGCCGCCAGCAGGTTCCGCGCCATCGGCGCCCCCATCGGTCCCGTGCCGACGAACCCGATCGACGTGCCCTGCATCTCTGACCTCCGCGCCGTCGTCACGATCGCCGTCCTTGGCACCCGGGACGACGGCGGCCCCGGGCCGACCCAGGCTAGCCGGGAGGCCGTCGGGCGCACCGACGTGTCCGTGCCAAGGACAGGTCCGGACCGCGGCGACCCACCGCGATCCGGACCGTACGTCGAGTTCTCGGCGCTCAGTACGCGCTGGCCTCGACGACCTCGAACGTCGCACCCTTCATCTCGTCGAGGTCGCCCTCCTCGACGAACTGGAACAGGTCGACCTCGTCCGACTGGCCCGCACGGAGCTCCGAGACGTATGCGACGTCGTTGGAGATCCGGTTCCCGGACTCGTCGACCGCCTCGACGGTCACGTCGAAGGACTGGGTCTCGTCCGAGGTGTTGGTCAGCGTGACCGGCAGCGCCGAGGTGACCAGGCCGTACTCGTCCTCGTCGGCCGAGAAGTCGCCGATCTCGACGCTCACCTCGTCGGCGAGGACCTGCTCCGTGGCGTCACCGCTCATCTTGTCCAGGTCTGCCGACACGTCGTCGAACGATTCGGAGACAGAGTCCGCCATCGCACCGTAGACCGCCTGAGAGATCAGCACGCCTGCGCCGGCGACCACCGAGACGATGATCGCGGCGACGGCCAGACCCTTGCGTGCCGCGCCCTTCCGAGTCCGCACGAGGCCGATAATCCCGAACACGAGCCCGACGAGAGCCAGGAAGAACGCGAAGGTGTTGATGATCGGGACGAAGCACAGCACGAGCGCCACGACGGCGACGACGAACCCGGTGATCGCCATGGCGTTACCACGCTGCGGCGCCGGCGGGGCAGGCGTCGGCGGGACGGGGATGCCCTGGCTCGGCGGGAGGGTCTGGGACATGGGAATACTCCTCGGTGCGACGCGGTGAAGGTTCGTGTGCCCGTTGCCGACTTCGGGCACCGGACGATCTGCCGTATTCCACGGTGCGTCGTGGCCGGTGTCCGCCACATCGCCCGATCGGGCAGACCCGATGTGCCCGATCGGGTACACCTGCGCTCGGGGCCTCGTCGACGGGCGCGTGGCGCTGCGCTCGGCCGTACTGTCGACGCATGTTCGCTCGAGCGACGGACGACCCGGGATCTGGGTCGACACCCAAGGTCGGCCGAGCCGCCGCCCTGCGCTGGGCGTCGGTCGCCGGGACCGTGGTCGCGGTCGCGGTGTCGGCGGGGAGCTCCCTCCTGGCGGTGGGCTTCGCCTCGCACGCCGCGGCCCCGCAGAGCGCCCAGCAACCGGCTCTGTACGCCGCGAGCGCCCTGGTCGGACTCGTCCTCGCGGGCCTGCTCGTGCTCCGGCAGCGGTACCCGCTCGCGCTGTGCCTCGGCGCGTCGGCGTGCTCGGTCCTGCTCCCGCTGGACTCGTCGGCCGCGCTCCTCGCCCTGCCCTGGGTGCTCGCCACCAGTGCGGTCCGCTCCTGCCTCGTCGCCGTGGGTGCGACGACGGCGGCCACGACGGCGGCGCTCGTCCGGGACGCGCTGCGCGACCACGAGGCGCGCGTCCTGTTCACGATCGATCGGGAGTCGCACGTCCTTGCGTCCGAGCCCACCGCCGCGGTCTTCGTCGTCGTGGGCCTCGGGCTGCTGGCCCTGTCCGTGGCCGCGGGCCTCGTCCGCCGGGCGCTGGCGACGGCGGCCCAGGCACGCGAGGAACAGCGTGCGCAGGCCGCCGCGACCGCAGTCCTGCGCGACCAGATGGCACGGCAGACGGAGCGCGAGTCGATCGCGCGCGAGGTGCACGACACCATCGCCCACCACGTCGCCGCGATCTCGCTGCAGGCGTCCGCCCTCGAGGTGACGCACGGCGCGGACCCGGGAGCCGTCCGCACCGCCCGCGAGGTGCGCGGGTCCGCCCAGCAGGCGATGACCGAGCTGCGCTCCCTGCTGTCCACGCTGCGGTCCGGTGGCGTCGACGGTCCGGGCGGTCCCGGCGTGAGCCTGGACGACCTGGGGCCGTTGCTCGATCAGCTGCGGGCGGACGGTGCGCACCTCGTCGCCGCGGTCGAGGTGCGTGGAGCCGCGGGTGCGACGACCGCGCTCGCCCGGGCCACCCTCCGGATCGTGCAGGAGGCGGTCACGAACGCGGCCAAGCACGCTCCCGGCGCGCCCGTGGACGTCGCCGTGCAGGGTGGGCCGGACGCTGGCGTGGACATCCGGGTCGTGAACGCCACCCCGACGGGCGGTCCTTCTTCGACCGCCCCTGGTACCGGCAACGGGATGCTCGGGATGCGGGAGCGCGCCGCGGCCCTGGGCGGCACCTTCGACGCCGGGCACCGCGACGGGCGGTTCGAGGTGCGGGTGCACCTGCCGTGGCTGGGGCGCGACGTCGGCGCCGACGACACCGCGGCTGAGACGGTGTCACCGGGCGACTGATCCCCCGGGGCGCTACGCTCCGGACCGTGACCCGGGTCCTGCTCGTGGACGACGACCCGCTGGTCCGCCGGCTCCTCGCGACGGTGCTGGTCGGCCAGGGGATCGACGTCGTGGGCGAGGCCACGGACGGCGACGAGGTGGTGTCCGCCGTCGCGGAGCATGCTCCCGACGTCGTGCTGATGGACCTGCACATGCGCCGGACGGGCGGTCTCGACGCCATCCGCCAGCTGCGCCGCACGCCCTCGCCCCCCGCCGTCATCGCGCTCACCTCGTTCGGCACCGACGAGACGGTCGTCGACGCGCTCGCCGCCGGGGCGCAGGGCTTCCTCAGCAAGGACGACGACCCGGCCCACATCGCCCAGCACGTGCGCGAGGTGGCCGAGGGCGCCGGAGCGCTCGACCCCGTGGCCGCCGCAGCCGTGATCCGCCACATGGCCGGCTCCCGGCAGGTCGACTCGCGGGTCGCCGACGCCCTGCGCCGGCTGGAGAAGCTCACCGCCCGCGAGGTTGAGATCGCTTCCCACCTGCCGCTCGGCCTGTCGAACCGGGCGATCGGCGAGCGGATCTACCTCTCGGAGTCGACCGTCAAGGCACACCTGGGGCGGGCGATGGCGAAGCTCGGGCTCGACTCGCGCGAACAGCTCGCGGTGCTCGTCGACCGGGCCGGCGCGACGGCTCCGAGCACCGCCCCCTGACGGGAACCCGACGGGCTGGTCCGACGGGCCGTCAGCGCAGCCGCCGCAGGAACTCGCGCGTGCGCTCCTCCCGCGGTTCCCGGAGCACCTGCTCGGGCGTTCCGCGCTCGTGCACGCGCCCGGCGTGCAAGAAGACGACCTCGTCGGCGACCTCGCGGGCGAAGCCCATCTCGTGCGTGGCGACGAGCATCGTCGTCGGCCGCCCGGCGACGCCCTCGCTGCGCAGGGAGAGCAGGAGGTCGAGCACCTCCCCCACCAGCTCGGGGTCGAGGGCGGACGTCACCTCGTCGAGCAGGAGCAGCTCGGGCCCGTTCACGAGCGCACGCGCGATGGCGGCGCGCTGCTGCTGCCCGCCCGAGAGCTGGTCGGGGTACGCGCGCGCCTTGTCCGCGAGGCCGACGCGCTCGAGCATCGCCAGCGCGGCCGCCTCGGCCTCGGCCCGCGGCGCCTTGTGCACGACCCGCGGCGCCAGGGCCACGTTGTCGAGCACGCGCAGGTGCGGGAAGAGGTTGTACTGCTGGAAGACCATCGCGAGGCGGGCGCGCACGGCGTCGGCGTCCACCCAGGGGTCGGCGACGTCCTCGCCGTCCAGCAGCACCTGGCCGTCGTCGACCTCCTCCAGCAGGTCGACGACGCGCAGCAGCGTGGACTTGCCGGACCCGGACGACCCGACCACGACGACGCACGACCCCGCGGCGACGTCGAGGTCGACGCCGTCGAGCACGACCTTGCGGTCGGCACCGGTGCCGAAGGACTTGCGGACGCCGCGCAGCGACAGGAGCGGCGCCCCGGGGACGATGTCGCTCATCGCACCACCCCCGCACCGGCGACGCCGCGCAGCTCGCCGCGCCAGCCCTGGCGGGCGGACCACGCGTCGACCAGCCGGGTGAGCGGGATCGAGATCGCCAGGAACAGCAGGCCCGCCACCACGTACGGCGTGAAGTTGTAGTCGCCGGTGGTCGCGATCTGCGCGGCGCGGATCGCGTCGACGGCGCCGAGGATCGAGATGAGGCCGGAGTCCTTCTGCAGCGACACGAGCATGCTGGCCACGGGCGCGGTGACGTTGCGGACCGCCTGCGGCAGCACGACGCGCCGCACCGCCTGCCCGCGGGTCAGGCCCAGCGACCGGGCGGCCGCCACCTGCGACGGGTGCACCGCCTCGATGCCCGCGCGGAAGATCTCCGCGAGGTACGCCGTGTAGCAGACGACGATCGACAGGCCGCCGAGGAAGGCGGCGCTCACCGGCAGCCACGGCAGGCGCAGGGCGGGCAGGCCGAAACCCACCAGCAGCAGCACGAGCAGCAGCGGCACGCCGCGGAACACGTCCACGTACGCGACGGCGAAGATCCGCAGCGGGAACAGCGCCGGCACCCGCGAGGTCCGCACGACGGCCAGCAGCAGCCCGACGACGAGCGCGACCACGCTCGCCACGACCCACACCCGCAGGTTGAGCCACAGCCCCGCCGCGACCTCGGGCAGCACCTCCCAGGCGCGCTCCGGGGAGAAGAACGCCTCGCGCGCCCGCTCCCAGCCGGGCGCCGTCGTCACCACGTACACGACGGCGGCCAGCACGAGGGCCGTGGCGACGCCGGCCACCAGCAGCGCGCGGCGGTGCTGCGCCCGCCGGTACGCCGTGCGGGCGCGTGCCCGCTCCGACGGCTGCCAGCCGCCGGTCGGCGTCGTCGCGGGTCCGGTCACGGGCGTCAGGACAGCTCGGGGACGTCGTCCGACTTGAGCCAGGTGGTGCGCAGCTCGTCGAGCGTGCCGTTCTCCTCGAGCGTGTCGACGGCGGCCGAGACGCACGCCGTGAGCGACGATCCCTTGTCGAGCACGAGCCCGAGCTGCTCCGGCTCGCCCACGGGCGGCAGCGTGCCGATCACGTGCGTGTCGGGGAAGTAGACGGTCGAGGCGGCGACGCCCTGGTCGACGTCCATCACCATGGCGTCGATGGTGCCCGAGCTCAGGGCGGTCATGCCGTCGCCGGCGGCGTTGAACGGTGTCACCTCGACGTCGTCGCCCCACGCGGCGTCGGCGACGGCGAGCGACGTCTGCGAGGCGGTGACGCCGATCTTCGCGCCCTTGAGGTCCGCCAGGCTGGCCGCCTCGGAGAACTCGCCCTCGTCGGCCACGATGACGCCCTGCCGGCTGGTGAGGTACGGGCTGGAGAAGTCCACGGCGTTCTTGCGCTCGTCGGTGATCGTCGTCTGGTAGGCGGCGACGTCGAACGGCTTCACGGCCGGGCTGATGATCTGCTCGAAGGTCACGGACGTCCACTCGACGTCCTCCTTCGCGAACCCGAGCTCGTCCGCGACGGCGTACACGAGCGCGGACTCGAAGCCCTCCCCGGTGCTCGGCTCGCCCACGTACCAGGGCTCGAACGGGTCGCTCGCGCCCACGGTCAGGGTGCCGTCGGTGAGGGTCTGCATGCCCTCGGGCGTGCAGTCGGTGGCGCTGCCGGACGCGGCGGGGGCACCGTCGCCGCCGTCGTCCGACGACGAGCAGCCGGCGAACGCGAGCGTGGCGGCCGACGCGAGAGCGACCGCGAGGACAGGACGGGAGGTGCGCACGGGTGGGAGCCTTTCCGACGAGGGGGACCGACGAAGACGGAGGGGGTCACGCCGCCGATGAGCCTATGCCGACCACGGGTCCGTGCGGCATGGCGGTCGTCACAGGGCAACCTCGTCGCGGTTGTCGATCTTCCCCGGGTTGTCGAACTGCACGGTCCTCGCGCGTCATCCAGGTGCACGAGCAGGTGTACGACCCGCCACGAGGAAGGACGATGAAACCATGACCACGTACGTCGTACTGCTGCCCGGCGTCGAGGACGTCTGGGAACGCGCGAGTGCCGAGGAGCGCGCCGCCGTGTACGCGAGGCACGAGGAGTTCGCCCGGCTGCTGGCCGAGCGCGGGCACCGCGTCACCGGAGGTGCCGAGCTCACGCACTCCCGCACCACCAAGCAGGTGCGCCGCGACGCCGCGGGGCGGGTCGTCGTCACCGACGGGCCGTTCGCCGAGACGGCGGAGCAGCTGTCCGGGTTCTACCTGGTCGAGTCGGACGACCTCGACGACCTGCTCCAGATCAGCGCGACGCTCGCCGGGTCGTCCGGCGACGCCGACGGCGTCGTCGAGGTGCGCGCCGCCGTGGACCACGAGGAGCGCAGCGCATGAAGGTCGTCGTCCTGCTCACGCAACCGGACCACTACGAGATCTGGGGCGCCGCCGACGACGCGCACCGCGAGCGCTTCTACGCCCGGTTGGAGGCGTTCGACTCCGCGGTCGCCGAGCGGGGCGCGGTCGTCGCGGGCGAGGGCCTCGGCCACCCCGCCGCCGCCCGCACGCTCGGGCCGGGCGCGGGCGGCGACCGCGCCGTCACCGACGGCCCCTTCGCCGAGGCGGCCGAGCAGCTCGGCGGCTTCTACGTCGTCGACGTGCCCGACCTGGACACCGCCATCGAGCTCGCGCGGCTGCTCCCGGACGAGCTCACGGTCGAGCTGCGGCCGGCCCTGGCCGGGTAGACCGGCCCCGGAAGGACGCCCGTGGTAGCCCTCGAGGACCTGATGCGCGACGAGTGGGGCCGGCTGCTGGCCCTGCTCGTCGCGCGGTTCCGTCGCCTCGACCTGGCGGAGGACGGGCTCGCGGACGCGTTCGAGGCGGCGGCCCGTACCTGGCCGCGCGACGGCGTGCCGGCGAACGGCCCCGCCTGGCTCCTCACCGCCGCCCGGCGCCGGGTGCTCGACCGGCTCCGGTCCGAACGGGTGCTGGCGCGATCGATGCCGCTGCTGGAGGTGGAGGCCGACCTGGCCAGCCGCGCGCAGCGGGTGATGGCGGACGCGGGCGAGCCCCTGACCGACGAGCGGCTGCGCCTGGTGCTCCTGTGCGCCCACCCGCGGCTGTCGCGCGAGGCGGCCGCGGCGCTCTCGCTGCGCCTGGTGCTGGGCGTGCCCACCCCCGACGTCGCCCGCCTGTTCCTCCAGTCGACGCCGACGATGGCGGCACGCCTGACCCGGGCGCGCAAGAGGCTCGCGGGCGAGCGGTTCGCGCTGCCGTCCGCCCGGGAGCTCACCGACCGCCTCGGCGTCGCGGCCGACGTCGCGTACCTCGCGTTCACCGCGGGCTACGCGCCCACCAGCGGGGACGACGTCGTGCGGGGCGAGCTCGCCGGCGAGGCGGTGCGGCTCGTCCGCGTGCTGCGCGACGTCCTCCCCGCGCCGGGCAGCGCCGCGGGCGGGCGGGGCGCGCAGGACGACGGCGCCGGAGACGACGGCGCCGGAGACGACGGCGTGGCGGCACGCGAGCTCGACGCCCTCCTCGCGCTCGTGCTGCTCCAGCACTCGCGCCGCGACGCCCGGGTGCGCGACGGAGCCCTGGTGCTGCTGCCGGACCAGGACCGCTCCCGGTGGCACCAGGGCGAGATCGCCGAGGCTCTCGACCTGCTCACGCCCCTCGCCACCGCTCCCCCGACGCCGTACCTGCTCCAGGCCCTCGTGGCCGCCGAGCACGCGATCGCCCGCACCCCGGACGCGACCGCCTGGGACCGCATCCTCGCCCGCTACGACGAGCTCCTGACGCTGACCGACACCCCGGTCGTGCGACTCAACCGCGCGGTCGCCGTGGCGGAGGTCTCCGGGCCGCACGCCGGCCTCGACGCCCTCACCGGGGTGGCACTGCCCGGGCACCGGCTGCCCGCCCTGCGGGCGGAGCTCCTGCGCCGCGCGGGCGACCCGGACGGCGCCCGCCGGGCCTACGACGCGGCGCTGGCCCTGTGCGGGCACGGCGCCGAGCGCGACCACCTGCGCCGCCGTCGCGCGCAGCTCGCCTGACCGACCCGGGCGGGGCGGTCACGGGTGCACGTGCGCCTGGTGCCCCGTCTGCGCGGAGATGTCCTGCTCCGCCTGCTCGAGCAACGCGTCCGCGAGCCGTCGCAGGGCCCGCGCCGCGGCGACCTCGTCCCCGATGACCGGGACCTGCAGGTCGCCCGGGTCCTTGCGCGCGTGCCCGACGCCGCGCAACGAGCCGACGTCCGGGCCGGGCGTCAGCATCGCCTCCGCCGTCGTGCTCCCGGCCGACTCCACGAGCGAGACCCGCACGTCCCACGTGAGCGCCCGGGCGGGCGACCGCCGTGGCGGCGGCGGCTCCGTCCCGCCGCCGTCGTGCTGCACCAGGGTGTCGGCGCCGGGGAAGACCAGCGTCTCCTCGCCCGTGTCCGACCAGCGCACCTGATAGGGCGGCGAGCCGTCCTCGTGCGGGCAGCCGACGACGACGCCGTCGCGCACCGCCCCGCCGACCACCCCGGACGCCACCACGATCCGGTCGCCCACCGTCGCTCTCATCGCCGCCTCCTCGCGTCGTCGTCGGGTGCCCGCCGTCCCGGCGGTGGCTCCTTCCATCATGCGCCCGGCACGGGCCCCTGGCACGGCGCGGTCAGTGCGAGCGCAGCGCCTCGACGAGCTCGGCCTTGCGCATCGACGACCGTCCCTCGATGCCGATCTCCGCCGCCCGCTTGCGCAGGTCGGTGACCGTCCAGTCGTCGTAGGAGCCGGACTTCCCGCCCTTGGCACCGACCTTCTTCCGGCCGCGCGCCGCGGCGGCGTTCGCGATCCGCGCCGACTTCTCCTTGCTGTTGCCCTCGTCGCGCAGCTCCTCGTAGAGCTCCTTGTCCTTGACGCTCGGCCCTGCGTCTCGTCGCGGCATCCTGCGGCTCCTCCCGATCACACCCGTCCGTCGGGTCATGGCGCCGCGCGTCGTCTCCACGCGGCGACTCCACCGTGGCCACGACCTCGCTCGGTCGCATCCCGAGGGCGACGAACCGGGGGGCATGGTGCCGGGGGGCGTGGCCCGGACATGACGAAGGCCCCGACCGGATCCCGGTCGGGGCCTTCGTGGATGTCGACGACATCCCGTGGTAGCGGGGGCAGGATTTGAACCTGCGACCTCTGGGTTATGAGCCCAGCGAGCTACCGAGCTGCTCCACCCCGCGTCGACTCCCTGAACATTACGGCGTCACCGGGCACGAATCAAATCGCATCGGGCGAATGGGACCGAGGTCACACCCGCGACCGCCTCCGGCCTGCGACGACGCCCGTCCGACGACGGCGGGGCCGCCGGTCCCGACGGACCGACGACCCCGCGCCTCGCACCACCCGCCGGTCAGCCGGCGGACTCGATCTCCTTCTCCGCCGCGACGGCGTCCTCGATCGCCTGCTGCAGGCGGTCCTGCGCCTCGCCGTACGCGGTGAAGTCGCCGGCCTTCAGCGCCTCGTCGCTGGCGGTCATCGCGTCGTTCGCCTCCTGGAGGGCGGCGTTCAGTCGCGACTGCGCGTCACCCGACGGCGTGGTGCCACCGCTCGGTTCCGTGCTCGGTTCCGTGCTCGGTTCCGTGCTCGGCTCCGCGCTCGGCTCCGTGGACGGCTCCGTGGCCCCGTCCCCGCCGTCGACCGGCGCGGTGGGCACCTCGGACTCGACCTCGCCGTCGGCGTCGCCGGCCGTCGCGCCCGAGTCGCCGCCGAACACCTGGTCCAGGGCCTCGTCGAGGGTCTCCGCGTACCCGGTCTGGTCGCCGAACGCGACGAGCACGCGGCGCAGCAGCGGGTACGCCGTGCCCCCGGCGGACTGGATGTACACCGGCTGCACGTAGAGCAGGCCACCACCGACGGGCAACGTCAGCTGGTTGCCGCGCACGACGTTCGAGGAGCCGCGCTCCAGGATGTTCAGCTGCTCGGAGATCGTCGGGTTCGAGTCGAAGTTGTTCTGCACCTGACCCGGGCCGGGCACCGTCGAGTCACGGGGCAGCTCCAGCATCCGTAGCTTCCCGTAGCCTTCCGCCACCTCGCCCGCGGTCGACCCGGCGTTGCCGTCGGCGGCCAGGTACCCCGTGAGGATCTCGCGGTCGGTGTTACCGCCCGGGATGAACGTGCTGGTCAACGAGAACGCCGAGCTCTGCTGCCCCGGCATCTGCAGCGACATGTAGTACGGGGGCTGCTTCGCGGCGTTCGCGCCGTTCGCGCCGCCGCTGGCCACCGGGTCCGCCGGGTTCGCCCAGAAGTCCTGGCCGGAGAAGAACTGCCCCGCGTCCTCGACGTGGTACTGCGTCAGCAGCGTGCGCTGGACCTTGAACATGTCCTCGGGGTAGCGGATGTGGCTCATCAGGTCGCCGGAGATCTCCGACATCGGCTTGACGGACGTCGGGAACACGTCGGACCAGGCCTTCAGGACGGGGTCCTCGGTGTCCCAGGCGTACAGGTCCACCGAGCCGTCGTAGGCGTCGACGGTCGCCTTCACCGAGTTGCGGATGTAGTTGACCTCCGGCGGCATCTCCACCGGCACGCCCTGGGCGGCGAGCGTCAGAGAGTCCGCCGTCGCCTCCTGCATCGGACGGCTGGTCGAGTACGGGTACGCGTCGGACGTGGTGTACCCGTCGACGATCCACTTGACGCGCCCGTCGACGACGGCCGGGTACATGCCCTGGTCGAGGGTCAGCCACGGGGCGACCTTCTGCACGCGGGTCATCGGGTCGCGGTCGTAGAGGATCTGCGACTCGTCGTTCACCCGCTCGGAGAAGAGCATCTCCTGGGAGCCGAACTTCAGCGCGTACAGGAGCTTGCTGCCGAACGAGCCGACCGACGGGCCCGCGGTCACGTCCTCGGTGGGGAAGGTGGTGTTGACCTGCTGGCCGCCTTCCTCGTCGTCGGCCTGGTAGTCGAGCTCCCACGGCGTCGCGTCCTCCGGCGCGCCCACGATGGAGTACTCCGACGTGGACGGGCTGAAGTAGATGCGGGGCTCGTACCCCTTGTCGGTGAGCGCGCCCTGCGTCGGGATGCCGCCCTCGTAGAAGGCCGGCTGGCCGTCCGGTCCGGGCTGGTTGCCGTACGCGGCGACGACGCCGTACCCGTGGGTGAACACCGTGTGGTCGTTCACCCAGTTGCGCTGGCCGTCGCCCAGGCCGTCGAGGTTGAGCTCGCGCACCGCGATCACGGTGTCGCGGGACTCGCCGTCGATGTCGTACCGGTCCACCGACAGGTTGTCGGCGAAGTTGTAGTACTGCTTGTTCTGCTGCAGCTGGCGGAACGACGGGCTGACGATCTGCGGGTCGAGCAGGCGCACCGACGCGGTGGTGTCCGCGTCCTCGCGCAGCGCGCCCTGCTCCGCCTCCGTGGTGGCGTCGTAGGGCTGGGTCTCGATGTCGTCCAGCCCGTACGCCGCGTGCGTGGCGTCGATGTTGCGCTGGATGTAGTCGGCCTCGAGCTCCTGGGCGTTGGGGTTCACCTGGAAGCGCTGCACGACGGCCGGGTAGATGCCGCCGATCGCGATCGCCGACACGACCATGAGGCCGACACCGATGGCCGGCAGGCGCCACGTGCCGCGGACCGCCGCCACGACGAACAGCAGCGCCACGAGCACCGCGACACCCGTGAGGATCTCCTTCGACGGGATGACGGCGTGCACGTCCGAGTAGGACGCCCCGTTGTAGGTGGCCGCCGTGCTGCCGCCGTTCGTCGCCGTCAGCAGCGAGTACCGGTCGAGCCAGTAGTTCGCACCGATCACCAGCATGAGCGTGGAGCCCAGCACGGCGAGGTGCACGCGGGACGCGCGGGTGGTGCGCGGGGTCCCCGCCGGCACGGGCCCGAGACGCAGCCCGCCGTACAGGTAGTGCGTCACCAGCGCGGCGATGCCGGCGATGATCACGACCGCCATGAGGAAGCTCACCGCGAACCGCAGCGCGGGCAGCGAGAAGACGTAGAACCCGAGGTCGATCCCGAACTGGGGGTCCTTCTCGCCGAACGAGGAGGGGTTGATCGCCAGGAGCACGCTGCGCCACTGCGCGGACGCCGCGACACCGGCGAAGAACCCGACGACGACCGGTCCGGCGATGGTGACGACGCGACGCAGGGGCTCGATGGCCTCCCGGTACTGGTCCAGGGTCGCCTGCTCGGGCGTCGACGGCGCGTAGACGGGGCGCACCCGGTACGCGACGGCGAACGACGAGAAGACGGCGGCCGCCATCACGAGGAAGCCGACGACGAAGAGGATGCCGCGGGTGATCCACTCCGTCCAGATCACGTTGCCGAAGCCGAGCGCGTCGAACCACATGATCTCGGTCCAGAACTGCGCGAGGAGCAGCAGCGCGACGACGACCGCGGCGATCACGACCAGCGTGATCGCCAGAGGGCTGCGGCGACGCTTGGCGGGCGGGCCGCCTGGTCGTCGACGGGGTGGGGCAGCGAAGGACACGGTGCGGGCACCTCACTCGTGCTCGGGACGGACGGACGTTCTGGTGTGGAACGTCCCTGTCATCCCTCAGGTTCCCACGCTTCGCCCGCGGGTGGGCGACCGGCCCTTCACAGGCCGGTCACGAGCACGTCGGCAGGCCCGCGCCCTCCCCCGCGCCGATCGCCTCGATCGCCGTCCGCGCGTCCTCGAGGGTGGCCACCCGGACCACCTGCAGCCCGTCCGGGACGTGCCCGACGACCTCGTCGCAGTTGCCCGCCGGGGCGAGGAACCAGTCCGCACCGGCGTCGACCGCGCCGAAGAGCTTCTGCTGGATGCCGCCGATCGGCCCGACGAGACCGTCGACGCTCATCGTGCCCGTGCCCGCCACGTGGGCGCCGTCCAGCTCGTCGTCGGGCGTCATCTTCGTGATGATCGCCAGCGCGAACATCGTGCCGGCGCTCGGCCCACCGATGTCGCCCGGCCGGATGGTCACGTCGACCGGATAGTCGTACGTCGGGTCGAGGAGCACGCCGAGCGCCGCGCGCCCGTCCCCCTCCGACGTCGTCACCGTGAGGTCCTCCGCCTCGCCGTCGCGCTCGACGCCCAGCGTCACGTCGTCGCCCGCCGGCACGTCGTCGAGAGCGGCGAGCAGGTCCTGGTGCGTCGTGACCTCCTGCCCGTCGATGCTGCGCACCACGTCCCCCGGCTCGACGACGCCGTCGGCGCCGGAGTCGGGCACCGTGCCGGCCACCGTGAGCGTCGCGGGCACCTCGTACCCCAGCTCCGTCAGCGCCGCCACGGTCGCGGCCGACTCCGACCCCGCCATCTGCGCCTGACCGACCTCCTGCTGCTGCTCCCGCGTGGTCTGCTGCGGGAAGATCGCCTCGACCGGCTGCACCGAGCGCTCGCGCGATCCCCAGCCCCAGAGCACGTCCCCCAGCAGGACGTCGCCGCCCGGCCCGCCGTACACCGACACGGTGGTGAGACGCAGCTCGCCCGTGACGTCGTAGGTCTTCGCGCCCTCGATCTCCACGACCGGCTTCGCGGTGGCGCTCTTGCCCCCGCTCGACGTCTCGCCCGCGCCGCCCTGCACGTCCGCGCCCTGCAGCCCGAGCGTGTCCTCGGTCGGCCCCGGCGCACGGATCGCGTAGGGCGTCGGGAGCACCAGGAGGACGGCGGCGAGGAGCGCCGTCACCAGCAGGGAGACGCCGAGCGTCACGCTGCGTCGCGACGCGCGCGAGGCGGGGAGCGTGTCCTCGTCGGGCGACGACGGGTCGTCGGGCGCGAGGATGTCGCGGTCGAAGGTCACCGGCACATCATCGCCGACGTTCCTGGACGTGGCGCCCGCTCACCAGCTCGGTCACCAGCCCGGTCACCGGCCCGCCCCTCAGGGTCTCCGGGAGATCTGCGCCCAGAGCGAACCGCCGGAACTCCACGGCCCGGCCGGACGTCGTCGGTGGTTACGGTGAACCAGTCGGAAGACGGCCGCCGTCGTCCGACGTCCCTCCACCGCACAGCCGAGGAGCCCCGCGCATGAGCAACCTTCCCGACGACCCCGAGGGTGCCGAGGAGCGCGAGCGCATGCTGCGCTCGATGCTGGAGGGCTTCTTCGGGGACCGCACCGACGAGGTCCTCGCCCAGATGCGCGCGCAGGGCATCGACCCGGCCGCGCTCGCGGGCATGCCCGGCGCCGGCACGCCCGACCCGGCGACCATGCAGCACGTCCTGGCCCAGGTGCAGCGGCTCCTGTCCGCGTCCGGGGACGGCCCGGTGAACACCGACGTCGCCCACGACATCGCCCGGCAGGTCGCCGTCGCCGAGGGCGACCCGTCGCTCACGGGCGGCCAGGCGAAGGCCGCGACCGACGCGCTCGGGGTCGCGGAGCTGTGGCTCGACGCGGTGACCGACCTGCCGCCCGCCGGCGGCCGCGCGCACGCGTGGAGCCGGTCGGAGTGGGTGGAGGCCACGCTGCCCGCCTGGCACCGCCTGGTGGCGCCGGTCGCGACGTCCGTCGCCGACGCCCTCGCCACCGTGCTGCGCGACCAGCTCCCCGGGGACCTCGGCGACACCGACGCGCTGGGCGTGCCGGGTCTCGCGGGGCTGCCTGCCGGCGCCCTGGGCGGCGAGCTCGGCGGCGGGTTCGATCCCGCGCAGATGATGCGCCGCCTCGGGTCGGCCGTGTTCGGCATGCAGGTGGGGCAGGCCGCCGGCACCCTGTCGCGGGAGGTGTTCGGCGCCACCGACGTCGGCGTCCCGCTGCTGTCCGAGCCCGCCACCGTGCTGCTGCCGACCAACGTCACCGCGTTCGCCGACGGGCTCGACGCGCCGCTGGAGGAGGTGCGCCACTTCCTCGCGCTGCGCGAGGCCGCGCACGCCCGGCTGTTCACGCACGTCCCCTGGCTCACGGCGCACCTGCACGGCCTCGTCGAGCAGTACGCGCGCGGCATCACCATCGACCTGGACGTGCTCGAGCAGCAGGTGCGCGAGATCGACCCCAGCGACCCCGAGGCGCTGCGCGGCGCCCTGACCGGCGGCGTCTTCGGGCTGCAGCACACCCCCGAGCAGGAGGCCACCCTGCTGCGCCTCGAGACCGCGCTGGCGCTCGTCGAGGGCTGGGTCACCGAGGTCGCGGCCACCGCGGCGCTCCCCCACCTGCCGCACACCTACCCGCTGCGCGAGATGATCCGGCGCCGCCGTGCGGCCGGCGGGCCCGCGGAGCACACCTTCGCCACGCTGGTCGGGCTCGAGCTGCGCCCGCGGCGCTCCCGCGACGCCACCGCACTCTTCGCACACGTCCTCGCCGAGGGCGGCCCCCAGGCGCGCGACGCCGTCTGGGAGCACCCCGACCTGCTGCCCGGCACCGCGGACCTCGACGACCCCGCCGGCTACTTCACGCGACGCCAGGAGCAGGCGGAGGAACAGTCCGACGTCGACGCCGCGCTGGCGCAGATCCTGGACGCGGCGGACCGCTCGGGGAAGGACGACGGCACCGGCGACGGGGACACGCCCTCGTCCTGACCCGGCCCGTCGCCTCGGCCCGCGCCGCCGACACCGGCCGGCTCAGCCGGCGGGCTTGTCGTCGGCCGGGCCGGGCGACGCTCCGCCGTCGTCCTGGACGAACGAGACGCCCTCGAGGAACCCGCGCGCCCGGTCCGTGCGCGGGTAGGCCTCGAGGAGCTGCCAGAACGCGGGGCCGTGCCCTGCGTGCAGCAGGTGCGCCAGCTCGTGCAGCAGCACGTAGTCGAGCACCCACTCGGGCATCCCCTGCACGCGCGTGGAGATCCGGATCGAGCCGTCGACCAGCGTGCACGACCCCCAGCGCCGGCCCTGGTGGGGGGACCAGGCCACGCTCGTCGGGTGGGCACGACCGTCCAGGTACCGCTCGGAGAGCTCCTTGGCGCGCTCGACGAGCTGGGCGTCGGACGGGCGCCGACGCCGCTCCTTGTCCTCGAGCCGCGCGAGCATCTTCGCCACCCACTCGCGCTCCTGGGCACGCGAGAAGCGCGCGGGAATGGCCACGACGGTACGCTCCCCGTCGCGGTACGCGCTGACCGTGGCGGTCCGCCGACGGCTGCGCCGGACCTCCACCGACGTCATCATCGTGTCGTGGGCCACGGCACGACGGTACCGGGGAATCGTGAACTTTGTGTGTCAGAACTCACGAACCGGGCGCCCCGGGAATCCGCCCGAGGGACCTGTGGACGACGCCCCGACCGTCCCTGACCCGCGTGCCAGGGTGGCCGCATGGCAGACGCCGACGACCTGACCGCCGCGACGGGTCACCTCCTCACGCTGCGCCCGGCGACCCCCGTCCTCGACCACGGCGACGGCGAGGTCCAGCTCGGCACGGACCCCCGCTGGAGCCTCGTCCTGTCCGGCCTGGACGACCACGAGGCGCGATGGCTGCGCGACGCCGGGACACGGCGGCACCGCTCCCTGGATCGTGGCGCCCGGCAGTGGGGCGTGAGCCCCGAGCGTCAGGAGCGGATCGAGCGCGTGCTGGCCGACGGCGGGTTCCTCGTCCGCACCGCCACGGACCGGCCGGCCGCGGTCGCCGATGCCGCGCCGCCCTGGACGCCGGACGCCACCGTGCTGGGTGCCCTGCGCCCCGACGGCGCCGGCGCGGCCACGCTCGCCCGCCGCGACGCCGGCGTCGTCGGGGTGCGGGGCCTCGGCCGGACCGGCACGGCCCTGGCCGGCCTCCTCGCCGGTGCAAGCGTCGGCGCCCTCGTGCTCGACGACCGCGACCCCGTCCAGGTGGGCGACCTCGGGCTCGGCGGCCACGGACCCGGCGACGTCGGCCGTCCGCGGGAGCAGTCCGCCGCCGCGCGGCTCGCGTCCGCCCACCCGCGGCTCCGGGTCGGCAGCGCACTGGCGGTCGCGGAGACGGGCGGGCCACGCCTGCCGGACGCCGTCGTGGTGGTGGAAGCGCACGCCGCGCGCGCGGAGCGCTACGAGCGGCTGCTCGGGGCCGGGGTCCCCCACCTCCCCGTGGTGGTGCGGGAGGCCGACGTCGTCGTCGGACCGTTCGTGCTGCCGGGCCGTTCGCCGTGCGTGGGGTGCTGCGACCGTCACGCCGCCGACGCGGACCGGGGGTGGCCGTTCGTCGCGGCGGACCTCGCGCTCCGCCCGGCCGACGACGTCGCCCACGAGACCATGCTCGCGGCGACGGCCGCCGCGCTGGCGGCCGGGCAGGTGCTCGCGCTGCTCGACGGCGCGACGCCCGCGACCGTGGGGCGGCGTCTGGAGGTCGCGCTGCCCGAGGCGGTGCCGCGCGTGCGGGACGTCGCGCCGCACCCGGCGTGCGGGTGCGTCCGGCTGCCGACCCGGCTGCCGGCCCGGCTGCCGACATGAGGACAGGCCCCCGGCGAGACGGCGAAGAGCCGGCCGCACGTGATGCGGGCGCGCTCTCCGGGGTCTCGCCGGAGGCCTGTCGTGGGTCCTGCCTGTTCAGCACGCCGGGCATCCCGGGCGCACTGCGCGGTCATGCTGCGACGGTCTCCGACTTCCGGGGCCGGCCGCGACCGCGCTTGCGGGCCACGACCTTGCCGTCGACGAAGACCTCACCACCCCAGACGCCCCAGGGCTCCTGCCGCTCGAGGGCACCGGCGAGGCAGCCGGCCTGCAGCGGGCAGCCGCGGCACAGCGCCTTGGCCTCCTCGACCTGGGTGGTGTGCTCGGCGAACCAGAGCTCCGGGTCGTTGGTACGGCACGGCAGCAGCGCCGCGAACTGGCGGTCGAGCTCGGCCACCTCGGCCGGGCTCTGGGTGAGGGGTTGATGCGGGGTCCAAGGGCCGTTTCCGCCCTGGGGGATCGTGTCGAGCAGCCGCTCGTCCAACAGCTGTGCGAGGCGCACGAGTTCCTCCGTCAGGTCCTGGGTATTGATGTGAACGTCGGTGTTCAGGACCTGCGGGTGGACCTCTGGAGTCAGAGGTCCGGCTCGAACGACCTGGTGAGGTCTTCTTCCCTGAGCGGAAAGACGAAGGCCGCGGGTCCCGGGGGGACTCCGCGGCCTGGATCCGGTTCTAGACCGGATGTCTCCAGGAGGCGGAGTCGGGTGCGATGTGGAGATCGGCGTTGCCTGCTCCGTGCTGACGCGCGCGGAACGGACGGACGGCGTCGAGCTCGCCACGGGCAGACGTGTACCCGGGCGCGCCAGCAGACGCGGTCGCCATCACGATCTGAGTCATCGTGTCCATCTTGTGCACCCACCTCCTCACTGCTCTCGGACCTCCGCCTCTCGGCAGACGCCACTCCGTCTGGGACTCTCCGAGCATAGACGGCCTCGCCCAGGCCGCCACATCTTTTTTCGAGATTTCTTCGACGAGTTTTTTCGGGCACCCGTTCAGGGCCCCGAGGACGCCGCCGCCTCCAGCGGCCCGATGACCACCAGGTCGCCCAGGCAGCCCTCCACCGCGGCTGCCACACCCGCGTCGTCGAGGCCGTCCGGGACCGCCCGGACCTGCAGCCCGCCGTCGCCGCGGCTCGCGTCGAACCCCTCGCCGACGAGGCAGTCCACCTGGACCTGCTGCAGGTCCTGCACCTCGGCCCTGGTGATCAGCCCGTCCTCGAGGATCTCCGTGCCGCGGTCGGTCGTGACCCTCTCGAGGGCCTCGGTGAAACCCGCGGGCAGGTCGTGCGCGGCGTGGCCGCCGGCCCCGGCGGCCCCGGGGGATCCGCCGTGCTCACCGTGTCCGCCGCTGCGCGGGCCGTTGCCGTCGCCGGGGCCGGTGCCGCCGGCGGAGCAGGCCGCCAGCAGGACGGCGAGGACGAGGCCGGCGCCCGCGGCCGGCGCCCTGCGGGCGCGGCGACCGGCTGGGGCGGTGGGGCGGGAACGCCCGGGCGGGACCATGGAGGACACCTCTCGTCGGGGACGGACCTCGACAATCTGGCACTCCGGCGGTCGGCCCGACAAGAGTCTTCGTCAGGTCCGCTCACAAATACGGGTTTTGCCGTACGTGCTCAGCCGGCCTGCTCCGCCACGATGGCGAGGATCGTCTGCCCGTAGCGGTCGATCTTCGCCGGGCCGACGCCGTTCACGCGCGCGAGCTGCGCCACGGACGTCGGCTTGAGCTCCGCGATGGCGGCCAGCGTGGCGTCGCCCAGCACCGTGAACGCCGGCTTGTCCGTCTCGCGGGCCACCGACAGCCGCCACTCGCGCAGCGCGTCGAACAGGGCGACGTCGTGCTCCCCGGTGAGCTGCTGGCGCGCCTGGCCGCGCACCGCACGTCCGCGGCCCCGCCGGTCCGAGGGGTCGTCCGGCCACAGCCCGTCGAGGAAGCGGGTGCGCTTGCGCGTGGCCCGGCCGCCCGGGTTGCGGGACCGCGCGAAGGACAGCTCCAGGTGCTCGCGGGCGCGGGTGATCCCCACGTAGAGGAGGCGGCGCTCCTCCGCGACCGCCTCGTCCGTCTCCGCCAGCGAGATCGGCATGAGGCCCTCGCTCACCCCCGCGAGGAAGACGGCGTCCCACTCGAGACCCTTCGCCGCGTGCAGCGAGGCCAGCGTGACGCCCTCGACCGTGGGCGCGTGCTGCGCCGAGGCCCGCTCCTCCAGCTCGCCGACCAGGGTCGCCATCGTGGCCGGCGCGTCCTCGGGCGCCGCGGCCGCGACGTCGTCGGCCAGCCCGACGAGCGCCTGCATCGCCTCCCACCGCTCGCGGGCGGCGCCCCGGGCGGCAGGCGGCTGCTCGGTCCACCCGGCGGTGACGAGCACGTCGCGCACCTGCTCGGGCATGGGCTGGTCCGGGTCGGCGGACCGCGCCGCGCCGCGCAGCAGGACGATCGCGTCGCGCACCTCCTTGCGCTGGAAGAACCGCTCGCCCCCGCGGACGAGATAGCTGATCCCGGCGTCCGCGAGCGCCGACTCGAACGCCGCCGACTGCGCGTTGGTGCGGTAGAGCACCGCGATCTCGCTGGGCCGCACGCCCGACGCGATCAGCCGACCCGCCCGGGCGGCGATGCCCGAGGCCTCCGCGTCGTCGTCGTCGTACGCCGTGAAGCTCGCGGGCGGGCCCGCGGGGCGCTGCGCCACCAGCTCCAGCGCCCCGGGGACCCGGCCGCGGCGCAGCACCTGGTTCGCGAGGTGCACGACCTGCGGCGTGGACCGGTAGTCGCGGACCAGCCGCACCACCTGGGCGTCGGAGTAGGTCCGCGTGAAGTCGAGCAGGTAGTGCGGGGTCGCGCCCGTGAAGGAGTAGATGGTCTGCGACGGGTCGCCCACGACGCACAGCTCCTTGCGGTCGCCCAGCCACTGGTCGAGCAGGAACTGCTGCAGCGGCGAGACGTCCTGGTACTCGTCGACGACGAAGTGGCGGTACTGCGAGCGGACCTCGTCGGCCACCTGCCGGTGGGAGTTGAGCATGTCGGCGAGCATGAGCAGGACGTCCTCGAAGTCGATGACGCCGCGCTCGGTCTTGACGTCCTCGTACGCGGTGATGAGGCGCGCGACCGTCTGGTGGTCGTAGCCCGAGGGCGCGGGCCGGTCGTCGACGAGGGCCGCCTTCACGTAGTCCTCCGCCGTGACGAGCGACACCTTGGCCCACTCGACCTCGGACGACAGGTCGCGCACGGCGACCCGGTCGACGCTGACGCCGACACGGCGCGCGGCCTCCGCGACGGCGGAGGCCTTGTGCTCGAGGATCCGCGGCGGTGCGCCGCCGACGACGCGCGGCCAGAAGTAGCCGAGCTGGCGCAGCGCGGCCGCGTGGAACGTGCGCGCCTGCACGCCGACCACGCCCAGGTCACGCAGCCGGGTGCGCATCTCCCCCGCCGCGCGGGCGGTGAACGTCACCGCGAGCACCGACGTCGGCTTGTAGGTGCCGGTGCGCACGCCGTAGGCGATGCGGTGCGTGATCGCCCGCGTCTTGCCCGTACCCGCACCGGCGAGCACGCACACCGGCCCGGTGAGGGCCAGCGCCACGTCCCGCTGCTCGGGGTCGAGGGCGTCGAGGATCGCGTCGGGATGAAGCGGGGCGCTCGGGGAGTTGGTGGTGGTCGACATCGTCTGCGATTCTCGCAGCCGTCGCCGACACCCCGCTCCCGTCGTCCCCAGCCACCGTCACAGGAGGATCCCGATGACCGTCGTCACGCCGCAGCTCCCCGCCCCGGGCACCGTCACCATGTACTCGACCGCGTGGTGCGGGTACTGCCGGCGGCTGCGCACCCAGCTCGACTCCGAGGGCATCGGGTACACGGTGATCGACATCGAGGAGCAGCCGGGGACGGCCGCGTTCGTGGAGCAGGTCAACGGCGGCAACCAGACCGTCCCGACCGTCGTCTTCCCCGACGGCACCGCGGCGACGAACCCGTCGCTGCTCGACGTGAAGGCACGCCTGACCGCCTGACGGGACCGGTCGGCCGACCGGTCAGCCGGGCAGCTCCTCCCCGTACCACTCCTCCACGAGGGCACGGGCGATCGAGGGCCGCCCCGGCAGGCCCACCTCGCCGGCACGGACCCCCGCGGCGAGCTCGTCGCGGGTGAACCAGCGCGCCGCTGTCACCTCGGCGCCGTCCACCTCGACGTCCGTCGCCACGGCGCGCGCGCGGAAGCCGAGCATGAGCGACGCCGGGAACGGCCACGGCTGGCTGCCGCGGTAGACGACGTCGCCGGGCGCGTCGCCGATCACGACCGACGTCTCCTCGGCGACCTCGCGGCGCACCGCCTGCTCCAGCCCCTCCCCCGGCTCGACGTAGCCGGCGAGCGTGGAGTACCGGCCCTCCGGCCAGTGCGCGGCGTGCCCCAGCAGCAGCCGGTCCTCGTCGTCGACCACCGCCATGATCACCGCCGGGTCGGTGCGCGGGTACACCTCGACGTCCTGCACCGGGCACCGCCGCACCCAGCCCGCCTGCTCGACGACGGTCGGCTCGCCGCACCGCGGGCAGCGCTCGTGCGACGCGTGCCACGCGGCGAGGGCCACGGCCTCCGCGGCGAGCGCGTCGCCGCGACGTCCGCCCACCTCGCGCAGCCCCGCCCAGGCGTGCTCGCGCGCCAGCCGCGACGCGGGCGCGGCCGGGGAGACGCCCTCGATCCCGACCGCGTCGGCGTCGGCCTCGTCGGGCAGCACGAGGGCGAGCAGCCCCGCACCGTCCTCCTCGCCGAGGAACAGCCACCGGTGCCCGGGCACGTGCGCGTCGGGGCGGTCGGCCCGCTCGGGCTCGGCCGGGAGGCCGTCCGCCTCCGCCGCACCGACCAGGAGCAGGTCTCCCGCGGCGTCGACGGCGACGCGGCCGCGCAGCACCAGCACGACGCGGGTCGTGGGGTCGGCCAGCAGGCGCGGGAGCAGCCCCGGGTCGGCGCGGCGCTCGGCCGCCCGGTCGTGGGTGGCGTGCGTGTAGGAGAGGTCGGGGATCGCGAAGGGGGCCGTCACGCCTCGACCGTACCCGCGGCGGCGGCCCTCGGGTGCCCGCCCTGACGACGGGCGCGCGCCGGGCGGGACGGCGCGCGGGACGTCGGCGGACACGCGCGCGGCGGTGCTCCCGGGCGGGACCCGGCACCGTCTACGGTGGGCGGGTGCCACGCAGTCCGCTCGCCCTCGCCGCCCTCGCGACGGCCGCCGTCCCGGGCCTCGACGCCCGCTCGGTCCGCCCCGAGGAGCTCCCGGGCGACTACGACGTCGCCGTCGTCACCGCCGACGACGGCGTCGACTGGCTCGTGCGCGCCCCCCGCACCACGATGGCCGGGGCCGCCCTCGAGGCCGAGACCGAGCTTCTCGACGCGCTGCACCTGTACGTGGACGCCGGCGTGCTGCCCTTCACCGTCCCGCAGGTGGCCGGCTTCGCCCTGCTGCCCGAGGGTGGGCGCGCCGTCGTGCACCGGCACGTGACCGGCACGGCCCTCGACCTCGAGGCCCTGCGCCCCGGGCCCGGCCTCGCCGCCGACCTCGGCCGCACCCTCGCCGCGGTGCACGAGCTGCCCGCGTCCGTGGTCGAGTCGTGCGGCCTGCCGTCGTACACCGCGGCCGAGTACCGCGAGCGCCGCCTGGTCGAGCTCGACGAGGCGGCCGCGACCGGCAAGGTGCCGCCCACCCTGCTGCGCCGTTGGGAGGCCGCCCTGGAGGACGTCGCCCTGTGGCGCTTCCAGCCCGTCGTCGTGCACGGGGACCTCGCCACCGACCAGATGCTCGTCACGGGCGGACGGGTCACCGCGATCAGCGGCTGGTCCGACGCCCGCGTGGCCGACCCGGCCGACGACCTCGCCTGGCTCCTCGTCGCCGCCCCGCCGGACGCGGTGGACTCGATCATGGAGGCCTACCAGCTGCGCCGCACCGAGCTGCACGACGCGCGCCTCGTGGACCGCGCGCTGCTCGTGGGCGAGCTCGCGCTGGCCCGCTGGCTGCTGCACGGCGTCCGCCGCGGGCTCGACGACGTCGTCGCCGACGCCGAGGCGATGCTGGCCGACCTGGACGAGGCCACCCGCGAGGACGCCCCCGCCTGACCAGGGCGAGGGGGCGGTCTCGCAGCCGCCGGTCTCACAGCCCTTCGACCCGGCCTGCGAGGTCGGCGAAACCCCGGGCTCACGGCTTCGGGAGGTACCGAAACACGACCTCAACGTCGTGGCGACGTGGCCACAACCTGCGACGACGAGACTCGGCGGCACACCAGCGCCTCCACTCCCGCCGAAGGGTCCGCCATGTCGTACGTGATGCCGCAGGACTTCGTCTCGCAGATGATCGCCACCGGCGAGAAGAAGCTGTTCATGTCCACCCGGGACACCCTCATCCGCTCGTTCATGGGCGGGGCCATCCTCGCGCTGGCCGCCGCGATGGCGGTGACCATCTCGACGAACACCGGGAACCCGCTGCTGGGTGCGGCCTTCTTCCCGATCGGCTTCATCATGCTGTACCTGATGGGCTTCGACCTGCTCACCGGCGTCTTCACGCTGGTGCCGTTCGCGGTCATCGCCCGCCGCCCCGGCGCCACCTGGGCCGGCATGTGGCGCAACTGGGGCCTCGTGTTCTGCGGCAACTTCGCCGGCGCGTTCACGGTGGCCGTGCTCATGGCGATCACCTTCACCTACGGGTTCTCCACACCGCCCAACGAGATCGGGCAGGCCCTCGGGCACATCGGCGAGGGGCGCACCGTCGGGTACGCCGACCACGGTGCGGCCGGCATGCTCACGCTGTTCGTCCGCGGCGTGCTGTGCAACTGGATGGTCTCCACCGGCGTCGTCGCCTTCCTCATGTCGAAGGACACGATCAGCAAGGCCGTCGTGATGTGGATGCCGGTGTTCCTGTTCTTCTACATGGGCTTCGAGCACTCCGTCGTGAACATGTTCCTGTTCCCGTCCGGCCTGCTGCTCGGCGGTGACTTCACCGTCATGGACTACCTCGTGTGGAACGAGATCCCGACCGTGCTCGGCAACCTCGTCGGCGGCCTGACCTTCGTCGGCCTGCCGCTCTACCTCACGCACTACCGCACCCGGCCCGAGCGCCGTCGTCCCGCGCCGGCCGAGCCCGTCGCCGAGGACCGCGTGGCCGCGCCGGTCGGCTGACCCGCCGCACCACGTCGACGCCAGACCTCCCTCCGACCGAAGGACACCCGTGGACCCGATCATGACCAAGGCCGCCGCGGCCGAGCAGGTCGTCACCGCCCGCCTCCGCTCCGGCCTCACCTGGCAGGAGATCGCCGACAAGGTCGGCGCACCGGTCGTCTGGACGACGGCCGCGCTGCTCGGCAACCACCCGATGAGCGCGGAGCAGGCGTCCGCGGCCTGCACGCTGCTCGGCCTGGGCGAGGACGTCGCCGAGGCCATGCGGCTGCAGCCGTACCGGGTGCGCGACGAGGCGGTGCTCACCGACCCGACCATCTACCGGTTCACCGAGGCGCTGGCCGTGTACGGGCCGGCGCTCAAGGAGCTCATCCACGAGGAGTTCGGCGACGGCATCATGTCGGCGATCAACTTCCAGGTCGACATCGCCCGCCGCGCCCACCCGGACGGCGACCGCGTGGTGGTGACCCTCGACGGGAAGTTCCTCGACTACCGCTGGTGAGGCCTACCGCTGGTGCGGCTCGCCCCGCACCAGCGCCTCCAGCTCGGCCTCGTCCAGCAGTCGGCGCGGGCGCACGGTGGTACCGCTCGCGACGTAGACGAACGCGGCGGACACCTTGTCGAGCGGCAGCCCGGTGTACCGGGACCACGCGAGCCGGTAGACGGCGAGCTGCACCTCGCGGGCGGAGCGGGCGCCCGCGTCGCGCGGCTCGTGCCCGGTCTTCCAGTCCACGACGACGACCGCCGGCGCCTCGCCCTCGGCGGGGGGCGGGGCGTCGTCGTCGGGGAACACGGCGTCGATCCGGCTGCGCAGCATGACGCCGCCCACCGGCGTCTCGACGTCGACCTCGACCGCGAGCGGGGTGCGGGACGCCCACGCGGACTCCGTGAAGCGCTGCCGCAACGTCTCCAGGTCGACGTCGGGCGCGATCTCGCCGTCCTCGGCGCCGGGCAGGTCGTCGACGTCGACCAGCGACGACGACGTGAAGAACCGCTCCACCCACTCGTGGAAGTGCGTGCCGCGGCGGGCGTGCACGGTGGGCTCCTGCGGCACCGGACGGCGCAGCTGGAGCGCGAACCCGGCGCGGTCGCCGGCGAGCCGGACCAGGCCCGACGCCGACACGTGCGCCGGCAGCTCCACCTCGCGCGACCCCCGCTCCCCCCGCTCCGTGAGCAGCGTGCGGGCCAGCAGCACCAGGTCGCGGCCCGCCGCGTCGCGCAGCACACCGGTCGCGGCGCCGCCCTCCGGCCTCGCGGGGTCCCTGCGCGCACGGTCGGCGCGCGCCGCCTCGACCCGGGCTGCCGACGCCCGCAGGACGTCGCGCGGCGTCGGGGCCTCGCCCGGCCCGGTGTCGGTCCCGGGCTCGGGGTCGTCCGCGCGTCCGGCCCCCGCGGACTGCTCGGGCGGGGGCCACGGCGCGGCGTGCTCGACGTCGTCACGGGGGTTGCCCGCCGCCGGGTCGGGCTGCTCGGCCCAGCCGCCCGCGTCGACCACCCCGCCCTCCACGAGCTCCGCGAGGAAGGGCGAGACGCGGCGCGGCGTGCTGCCCGTGCCCCACCAGTGCGCCGTGAGGAACAGCTCCCGGCGGGCGCGCGTGAACGCGACGTAGGCCAGGCGGCGCTCCTCGGCGAGGCGGTGCGCGCCGCTGTCCGCGCGGAACCGGTCGCGCCGGGCGGCGAGGTCCTTGGTGTCGGCGGCCTCCGCCCAGGTGAACTCGGGCAGGTCGGGCGCGTCGCCGCGCAGGTGGTACGGCAGCGCGGAGACGTCGGTGAGCCACCCGCTGTCCAGCCGCCCCTGCGCCGACTCCGCCTGGCTGGGGAACACGCCGTCGACCAGCCCGGGCACCGCCACCACGTCCCACTCCAGCCCCTTCGCGGCGTGCGCGGTGATGACCTGCACGGCGTCGGGGTCGGGCTCGCGGACGGGCATGTCGAGGCCGCGCTCCTGGTCGCCCGCGACGCCGAGCCACGCGAGGAACGCGCCCAGCGTCGCGACGTCGGCCGACTGCGCGAAGCTCGCGGCGACGTCGCGGAACGCGTCGAGGTGCTCCCGGCCGCGCAGGCTCACGCCGGCGGCAGCACCGCCTCCGGGGCCGGTGGCCGGGGTGAGCGTGTCCGCGAGCACCTGCGCCGTGGCGACCTCGACGTCGAGGCCGAGCGCGCGCTCGGCCACCACCACGAGCTCCGGCAGCGAGAGGTACGTGAGGCCCCGCAGCTCGCGCAGCAGCCGGGCCAGCGCCGTCAGCCGGCCGTGGCCCGCGGCGGACAGCACGCGACCGTCGCGGGCGGGGCGGCCCGGGGCCGGCAGGTCGTCCAGCGCGTCGACGATCGAGCGGTGGTCCACGACGTCGCCCTCGACGACGACGGGGGCGTCGCCGTCCTCCTCCGGGCCCTCGCCCGGCGCGGCCGCACGGTCGCCCGGTCGGACGCCGTCGGCGCGGGCCACGTCCGACGCCCACGAGCCGAGGGCGTGCAGGTCGGAGGCACCGAGGTTGACCCGGGGACCCGTGAGCAGCCGCAGCAGCGAGTCGCCGCGCGAGGGGTCGTGCACCGCCTCGAGCAGCGCGACCACGTCCACCACCTCCGGCGTGGACAGCAGCCCGCCCAGGCCCACGACCTCCACCGGCAGCCCGCGGCGCCGCAGCGCCACCTCGACGGCGGCGAACTGCGACCGCGCCCGGCACAGCACGGCGGCCGTCACCCGGTCGGAGCCGTCCCGGCGGGTCGCGCGGTGCCAGCGCGCCGCGACGAACTCCGCGGCCGCCTCCGCCTCCTCCTCGCTCGTCGCGGCGACGTGCGCGCGCACGACGCCCGTGCCCGCGCCGGGGCGCAGGTCGAGCGGCGGCACGTCCACGCCGGTGCCGGTGTGCCGTGCGCGCTCGCGCAGCGGGGCCGCGGCGACGTTCGCGGCCGCCAGCACGGCCGCGTCGTTGCGCCACGACGTGCTGAGGTAGCGCACGGCCGCCGGCGCGCCGGCGCGCGTCCGGAACCGCTCGCCGAAGCGGGCCAGCCCCGACGCCGAAGCGCCCCGCCAGCCGTAGATCGACTGGTGCGGGTCGCCCACCGCGGTCACGGCGTGCCCGCCGCCGAACAGCCCGGCGAGCAGCTCCACCTGCGCGTACGACGTGTCCTGGTACTCGTCGAGCAGCACCACGGGGAAGCGGGAGCGCTCCGTCGCGCCGACCGCCGGGACCGACCTGGCGAGCTCGGCGGCGAACGCGATCTGGTCGCCGAAGTCCAGCGAGTCCGCGACCCGCTTGCGGCGGCGGTACTCCGCGACGAGGTCGAGCAGGCGGGCCCGCTCCGCGACCGAGTCGATCAGCCCCTGGACCTCCTTGGTCCGCTTCTTCTGCCGGGGGCCGAGCGGCAGCGCGTCGAGGCGGGCGACGACGTCGGCCAGCGCGTCGCGCGCCTCGTCCACGGGGAGCAGGTGCTCGCCGAGCTCGCCCGACAGCGCCAGCACCGCGCCGACGACCGTGCTCACCGCCTTGTCGGTGCCGAGGTCGTCGGCCCACGACTCGACGACCTGCGCCGCGAGCTGCCACTGGTTCGCCTCGCCCAGCAGCCGGGAGCCGGGTTCGATGCCGAGCCGCAGCCCGTGGTCGGCGACCAGCGCGGCCGCGTACGCGTTGTAGGTCGCGACCGTGGGCCGGGCGAGCAGGTCCAGGCCCGACGTCGCGCGCCCCTGCGCCCGGGCGAGCTGCGCGAGGCGGGACTGCACGCGCTGGGTGAGCTCGGCCGCCGCCTTGCGCGTGAAGGTCAGCCCGAGCACCTCCTCGGGGGCGACCAGCTCGTTGGCGATCAGCCACACCACGCGTGCCGCCATCGTCTCCGTCTTGCCCGACCCGGCCCCGGCCACCACGAGCACGGGCTCGAGCGGCGCCTCGATGACGGCGACCTGCTCGTCCGTGGGCGACGGCCGCCCGAGCAGCTCGGCGATGTCGCGGGCGGACAGCCGCGGCTCCGCGGGCGCGGGGCGCGCCGTCGCGCCGGGGCCGCCGTCGGCCGCCGGGCCGCCCACCAGCGCGGAGTCGCCGAAGAGCGCCGCGTCGTCGAACAGGACCGCGTCCGGCGAGGCCGGGCCGACGCCGGCGAGCTCGGGGAACCCGAGGTCGGCCTCGCGGCCGGGCTCGCCGAGCGCGGCCCACGTCTCGTCCGCGAACGCGGCGGCGAGGTCGTCGCGGCCGCCGTGGGGACGGTCGTCCCCGGGCTCCGGCGTGGCAGCGCCGTCGGTGCCGGTGGTGCCGTCGCCGGTCACTCGATCACGTTCCTTCCCTCGGGCTGCACGGGGCACGACCGGCGCACGGGGCACATGGGGCACAGGTCGTTCTCGTGCGCCGTGAAGCGGCCCGCCGCCATCGTGTCGGCGGCGCTCTCCACCAGCGCCCGCGCCCAGCTCGACCCGTCCTCGCCGACCTGCAGCGCGGGCTGGTCGCGCAGCGTCGGCGCCACGGTCGGCGTCCCGACGTACACGAGCCGAGCGCCCGCGCTGGGCGTGCCCGGCGGGAGGTCGAGCGCGCCCTCGGACACCGCGAGCTGGTACGCGCCGAGCTGCGGGTGCTCGGTGGCCTTCGCGCGGGCGGGCGCGCTGCGGCCGGTCTTGAGGTCGGCCACGGTCACGCCCTCGTCGCCCGCGTCCTCGACGCGGTCGATCTTGCCGCGCAGGCGCGCACGGCCCACGGTCAGCTCGAACGCCGGCTCCACCAGCAACGGGTCGCCCGCCTCCGTGTAGTAGGCGGCGAGGCGCTCGATCATCTGCTCGGCGCGGCGGCGCAGCTGGCGCGACGGCCAGCCGTCGGGGAGCGCGAGCTCGGGCCAGCGGCGGTCGAGCTCGGCGCGCAGCTCGGACAGCGACGCCTTCGGCAGGTCCTCCGCGATCGCGTGGACCAGCGTGCCGAGCGTCTGGTGCGTGGCGTCGGGTGCCGTGGCGCCCGCCGACTCGAACGCCCACTTCAGGGCGCACGTGCTCACCGTCTCCACCTTGGACGGCGAGACCGTCACCACGTCGTGGGGCCCCCACAGCGGCACGTCGCTGGACGTCGCGGCCACGCCGTACCAGGTGCGCGGGTCGGCCTCCGCGATCCCCGCGTCGGCCAGGTCGGCGAGCAGGGCGGCGGCGACGCCGACCGGGCCGTCGTCGTCCCCGTGCCCGGCCGCCCTGACGAGGGTCGCGCGCACCTCGGCGACCACGCCGCGCAGGTCGAGCGGCGGGCCGACGGTCACCCGCCGCGGGTCCGGCCCCTCGGCCCCCGCACGGTCGCCGTCGGGCGGTTCCACGAGGTCGAGGAACACGGACGGCGCGTCCTCGGCGTCCTCCACGGCCGTCACGACCAGCCGGCGCCGTGCCCGCGACGTGGCGACCGCGAACGCCCGGAGCTCGTCCGCCAGCACCTGGCGCCGAGCCTCCGGGCCCATGCCGTGCGCGTCGTCCGAGCGCCCGGCGAGCAGCTCCACCAGCGCCTGCGACCCCAGCAGCGAGTCACGCAGCCGCAGGTCGGGCCACACGCCGTCCTGCACGCCCACCACGACGACCACGTCCCACTCGCGTCCTGCCGCACCGGCCGGGGTGAGCGCCTCGACCGCGTGCGCGCCCACCGCGGACGCCGCGAGCGAGTCGGCGGGCAGGTCCTGCGACGCGAGGTAGTCCACGAACGCCGCGACGGGGGCGCCGGGCATGCGGTCCACGTACGTCTCGGCCGCACGGAACAGCGCGAGGACGGCGTCGAGGTCGCGGTCGGCGCGCGCCCCGGCGGGTCCGCCCGCGAGCGCCGCGTCCCGCCACCGGTCGGCGAGCCCGGTGGCCGCCCACACCGCCCACAGCACGGTCTGCGCGGTGGCGCCCGGCTCGGCGGCCGCGGCCCTCCCCGCGGCCAGCACGCGCGCGACGGCGACGGGGCCGCGCCGCACCGGCGTCGGCAGGGTCTCCGCGCGCGCCGGGTCGGCCAGCACCTCCACCAGCAGCGCGTCCGACGACCGCCCGCCCCCGCCCGACAGCTCCTCCGCCCGCAGGGCGCGGCGCAGGCGCCGCAGCGCCACGGCGTCGAGACCGCCCACCGGCGAGGTGAGCAGCAGCGCCGCCGTCTCGGCGTCGAGGGCGGAGCCCGCGCCGGGCCCGGGTTCCCCGAGCTCGTCCGCGATCAGCCGGTCGACGCCGCCGCCGGCCGCGCACACGCGCAGCGCCGCCAGGAGGGGTGCCGCGGCGGGCTCGTCGCGCAGCGGGAGGTCCGAGCCGAGCAGCGCCACGGGCACCGACGCGGCGACCAGGTCGCGGCGCAGCGAGGCCAGCCGGTCACCGCTGCGCGCCACGACCGCCATCCGCTCCCACGGCGTGCCGTGCAGCAGGTGCTCGGCGCGCAGCTCGCGCGCCACGAACGCGGCCTCCTGTGCCGGCCCGGCGAGCACCGCGACCTGCACGCCCGACGGTTCCGCGCCAGCGGGTTCCTCCCCCGCCGTCCTGTCCGACGACGTCCCGTCCGACGACGGCGCGGCGTCGGAGCCGTGACCGGTGGCTCCGTTCTCTGCGTCCTCGCCGTCCTCCACCGGGCGGACGCCCGGCCGCGGACCGGCGCCGCGGTGCAGCGCGCCGGAGACGGTCGCGATGCGCGACGTCACGGCCCGCGTCACCGCGCGCAGCCCCTCCGGCTGCCGCCAGGCCGTGCCCAGCACGACGGTGCGCGCGTCGAACGCCCCCACGACGCCGGCGCGCGCGGGGGCCGCAGCGCGCCCGACCAGTCCGGGGGACGCGCCGCGGAAGCCCTGCACCGCGGAGTCCGGGTCGGCCAGCAGCACGAGCCGCGCGCCCGCGTCGTGCAGCACGTGCAGCAGCCGTGCCGTGGCGACCGTGGCCTCCTGGTAGTCGTCCACGACGACGAGGTCCCACGACGGCCTCGGCACGTCCGGCAGCTCGTCGTCCCAGCCCGCGAGGGCGTGCGCCGCCTCGTCGATCACGCCGGCCGGGTCGTACCGGGCACCCGCGTCCGGGGTGCCGAGGCGCAGCGTCGTGACGTCCAGGTACTCCTCGTAGAGCTGCGCGGCGAGCACCCACTCGGGCCGGTCGTGCCGGCGGCCGAGCTCGTCGAGGTCCACGGGCCCCAGCCCGCGCTCCGCCGCACGCATCAGGAGGTCGCGCAGCTCCTGGCGCAGCCCGCGCAGTCCGAGCGACTCCTCCGGCAGCCCCGGCGGGAGCACGAGGTCGGTGCCCTCTCCCGACAGGTGCCCCTCGAGCAGCTCCGCCAGCACCAGGTCCTGCTCCGGCCCGGAGACCAGCGTGGGCGCCGCGTCGCCGTGCGCGGCTGCCCGCGCCCGCAGCACCGCGAACGCCGCGGACGCGGGCGTGCGCACCATCGGGGCCCCCACGGTGCGCCCCGCGCGCGCGGTCACCTCGTCCCGCAGCCTCGCGGCCGACCGGCGCGACGCCGCGAGCACCAGCACGCGCGACGGGTCGACGCCCGGCGCGTCCCCCGGGCCGCGCATGGCCCGCACCGCCACCGTCGTCGCGACCGTCGTGCGCCCCGTGCCCGGGGCGCCGACCACGAGCGTGACGTCGCCCCCGAGGGCGGCCGCGACCGCGGCCTCCTGCGTCGCGTCGAGCACGACGTCGTCGCTCGCGACGCCGGCAGGCTCCGGCACCACGAGGCGCACGGCGGTGAGGGGTGCTGACGTCACGGGACCGATTCGACCATGCCCCACCGACAGCCCCACCGACAGCCCCAGCGACGGCCCCGGTCCCCGGCGCGCGACGCGCCGGTTTCACCCTCCGCTGACAAACGCGTCGCGGGCCCTTCCCCGCGCGCGGGCGTGGCTAGGATCGTGCAGACGTCCGGGGAACCGGGATCGACCGACGGCCGGGAGACGGCCGACAGACGCGCGCCGGCACGACCGGCGCGGCTCGCGAAGGAGACAACGTGGAGATCACGATCGGTGTGCAGAACCTGGCCCGCGAGCTGGTCGTCGAGACCGACCAGACGGCGGAGGAGGTGACCGCCGCGGTGCGCGGCGCCATCACCGACGGGGGGCTGCTCGAGCTCACCGACTCGCGGGGGCGCACCATCCTCGTGCCGACCGCCACGATCGGGTACGTCGAGGTGGGCGCCACCGAGCAGGCCAGGGTGGGCTTCGGCGCCCTCTGACGCCCGTCAGGCGGCGAGGCCCAGGCGGTCCATCCGGCGCGTGTGCTCGGCGGTGAGCCGCGAGACGAGCCACGCCTGCGTGGACGCGCCGCCGTCGTCGACGGCCTCCCGCGCGCGGGCGGCCAGCGCGGCCAGCGGCGGGTGCGCCGCGAGCAGCACGGGCACGAGGCCCAGCGCCTCGCCCACGACGCGCCGCCCCCACAGCGCCAGGCGGGCGGCGAGCACGCCGTCCGCCGCGGCGGCCCCCGCCAGCGCGGCGGTCGCGGGGTCGTCGGTGCGAGGCTCGCCCACGGCGGCCACGAAGTCCCCCGCACCGCCGGGCAGCCCGGCGGCGAGCTCGCGGCACAGGTCCTGCGCGACGCCGAGCCCCACGACGCTCTTGAGCAGCCCCTCCGCCCAGCCGGACGGGGGCGTGCGCGCGTCGAAGTCGGCGAGCACCCCGTCGAAGGGCGCCATCGCCGCGGCCGCGCCGTCGGCCCCGGGTGCGGCGGTGAGGGCGAGCAGCCGCTCCTGGCGGCCGAGCGACTCCCCCGCCGCCGTCGCCAGGGTCTGGCGGACGGCGAGGTCGGGCGCGTCCACCGACCGGGCCGAGAGCAGGCCGAACGCCGCCAGCTCCGTGTAGGCCGCGAGCCCCACGAGCGTCGTCAGGGCCGGGTCCGGGGTGCTCTGCTGCTGGCTCACGCGCCTCAGGATAGAGGCGACCGTCGACGTCACACCCCGACCGGGCGCCCGTCGCGTACCATGGACGTGTACTTCGGTTGCCCGGTCGTCACGCCATGGGTCTCAATCCACTGACTCGACCGCAGCGGCCCGGCGGGATCCCCGCCGAGCCTGAGCGACGTTCTTCCGCGATCGGCTGCCGACCACCTCGGCGCTCCTTGCGACCCGACGAGTGTGACCTGAACGGTGCGGCCCGTCGACGGACCCGGCCCGTTCGGGAGCCCCTCGGTTCGCGCGCGCCGACGAGCAGACGAAGGTACCCGTGACCACGACCGAACCCGCCGCCACCGCGGCCCCCACGGCTCCCGCCACCGGCGAGCCCGACTACTCCACCCCCGCAGCCATCCAGGCGCAGGACGTCTCCTTCGCCGACTTCGGCGTGCGCCCCGAGATCGTCGAGGCCCTGCGCGAGTCCGGCATCACCCACCCCTTCCCCATCCAGGCGATGACGCTGCCGGTGGCGCTCCAGGGGCACGACATCATCGGCCAGGCCAAGACCGGCACGGGCAAGACGCTCGGCTTCGGCGTCCCGCTGCTGCACCGCGTCGTCGCGCCCGGCGAGCCCGGCTACGACGAGCTGCCCGCCCCCGGCAAGCCGCAGGCGATCGTCGTGGCGCCGACCCGCGAGCTCGCGGTCCAGGTCGCCAACGACCTCGCCACCGCCTCGAAGAAGCGCTCCGTGCGCATCGCGCAGATCTACGGCGGTCGCGCGTACGAGCCGCAGATCGAGATGCTGAACAACGGCGTCGAGGTCGTCGTCGGCACGCCGGGCCGCATGGTCGACCTGCTCAACCAGGGCCACCTCAACCTCACCCGTGCGGCCACGGTCGTGCTGGACGAGGCCGACGAGATGCTCGACCTGGGCTTCCTGCCCGACGTCGAGAAGATCCTCGCCCGCACTCCCGCGGTGCGACACACGATGCTGTTCAGCGCGACGATGCCCGGTCCGGTCGTCTCGATGGCTCGCCGCTACATGTCGCAGCCCACGCACATCCGCGCGGCCGAGCCGGACGACGACGGCGCGACGGTGAAGAACACCCGCCAGGTGGTCTACCGCGCCCACGCGCTGGACAAGGTCGAGGTGCTGGCCCGCCTGCTGCAGGCCGAGGGCCGCGGGCGCACCATCGTCTTCGCCCGGACCAAGCGCACGGCGGCGAAGGTCTCCGACGAGCTGCGCGACCGCGGCTTCGCGGCCGGCGCCATCCACGGCGACCTGGGCCAGGGCGCCCGCGAGCAGGCGCTGCGCGCGTTCCGGCACGGCCACATCGACGTCCTCGTCGCGACGGACGTCGCGGCGCGCGGCATCGACGTCGACGACGTCACGCACGTCGTCAACTACCAGTGCCCCGAGGACGAGCGCACCTACCTGCACCGCATCGGCCGCACCGGTCGCGCGGGCAAGCAGGGCACCGCGGTGACGTTCGTCGACTGGGACGACGTGCCCCGCTGGCAGCTCATCGACCGCACGCTGAACCTCGGGTTCCCGGAGCCGGTCGAGACGTACTCGAGCTCGCCGCACCTCTTCTCCGACCTGAGCATCCCCGAGGGCACCAAGGGCCGGCTGCCCAAGAGCAAGCAGCAGCTGGGCGGCCTCGAGGCCGAGGAGCTCGAGGACCTCGGCGAGACGGGCAAGCGCACCAGCTCGTCCGGCCAGCGCGACGGCCACCGTGGCGGTCGTGACGGCGGTCGTGACGGCGGTCGCCGGGACGGCGGCTCGCGCGGCGGCCGAGGCGGCTCGCGCTCCGGCCAGGGCTCGCGCTCCGGCCAGGGCTCGGCCGACGGCGCCGGCGAGCGCGCCGAGGCCCCGGCGTCCGGTGCGGGCGAGCAGGGCGACGGCGAGCAGCGTCGCCGCCGCAACCGCAACCGTCGTCGTACCCGCGGCGGCCGCCCGGTCGAGGGCGGCTCGTCGGCCCCGCAGGCGCCGTCGGAGGGCTGACCCGCCAGCACGACCACAGGTACGCATCGAGCGTGCTGACTCGTTCCTCAGACGTCTCGCC
>NZ_JBHTVC010000027.1:54187-58166 GCF_042793275.1 Isoptericola sp. NPDC056578 | reverse complement strand
CGACCAGGTCGTGCGTCGGCCCCCGTCGGGCCGCGTCGGGACGTCAGCCCGCGATCGCCGCGCCCTCCAGCCCCGCACCGGGGATGGCGGCGAGCAGGTCGCGCGTGTACTGCTGGCGCGGGTTGTCGAACACCTCGTCGGTGGTCGCCTGTTCCACGACCTTGCCGTTCTGCATCACGACCACCGAGTCGGCGATCTGCCGCACGACCGCGAGGTCGTGCGTGATGAACAGGTACGACAGCCCCAGCTCCTCCTGCAGGTTCCCGAGGAGCTCCAGGATCTGCGCCTGGACGAGCACGTCGAGGGCCGACACGGCCTCGTCGAGCACGATGACCTCGGGGCGCAGGGCGAGCGCCCGAGCGATGGCGATGCGCTGGCGCTGGCCGCCGGAGAGCTCGTTCGGGAAGCGGCGCATCGCCGACTGCGGCAGCGCCACCATGTCGAGCAGCTCCCGCACCCGCTTCTCGCGTTCCTTCTTGCCGCCGACCCTGTGCAGGGCCAGGGGCTCCTCGATCGACCGGAAGATGGAGAACGTCGGGTCGAGCGAGCCGTACGGGTTCTGGAACACCGGCTGGATGCGCCGGCGGAACGCGAAGGCCTCCTTGGGCGAGTACTTCGCGACGTCCGCGCCGTCGAACTCGACGACGCCCGAGGTCGGGTCGAGCAGACCCAGCACCATGTTCGCCGCCGTGGACTTGCCCGAGCCCGACTCGCCCACCAGCGCGAGCGTGTGGCCCCGCTTGAGCGTGAAGCTCACGTCGTCGACGGCCTTGAAGTCCGTCGACGCCCCGGGGCGGCCGCCGCGGATGGTGAAGACCTTCGTGAGGTTCTTCGCCACGACGAGGTCCCGCTCCGCGGCCTTGCCCGCCGCCGGGAGCGGGACGGTCGCGTCGAGGTCCGGCGCCAGCAGCTCCTCCGACTCCTCGCCCTGCTCGTGCGCCACCTGGATGCGGCGGGACGCGAGCGACGGCGCGGAGGCGACCAGCCTCTGGGTGTACGGGTGCTGCGGGTTCGCGAGGATCTGCCGGGCCGGGCCCGACTCGACGACGCGGCCCTTGAACATCACCACGAGGTGCTCGGCGCGCTCGGCGGCCAGCCCCAGGTCGTGGGTGATGAACAGGACGGCGGTGCCGAGCTCCTGCGTGAGCACCTCGAGGTGGTCGAGGATCTGCCGCTGCACCGTGACGTCGAGGGCCGACGTCGGCTCGTCCGCGATGAGGAGCTTCGGCCGCGAGGCCAGCCCGATCGCGATGAGCGAGCGCTGGCGCATGCCGCCCGAGAACTCGTGCGGGAACTGGCGCGCCCGCCGCTCGGCGTCGGGCAGGCCGGCCTCCTGGAGCAGGCCGGCGACGCGCTCCTTGCGCTCCCGCTTGCCGCCCTCGAAGCCGTTGGCCTTGAGGGCCTCCTCGATCTGGGTGCCGATGCGCCACACGGGGTTGAGGTTGGACATCGGGTCCTGCGGGACGAGGCCGATGTCCCGGCCGCGCATCGCCTCGATCTCCGTGCGGGGCAGGCCCACGATCTCGCGACCGTCGAACTTGATGCTGCCGCCGGTCACCTTGCCGGTGCCGGGCAGCAGGTCGATCACGGCGTGCGCGGTGGTCGACTTGCCCGACCCGGACTCGCCGACGATCGCGACGGACTGTCCGGGGTACACGGTGATGTCGGCGCCGCGGACGGCGTGCACCACGCCCTCGGAGGTGGTGAACGACACCTGGAGGTCGCGGATCTCGAGCAGGGGCTTGTCGGTCCCCGCCTCGTAGCTGCGGCCGTCTCCCTCACCGACGGGCTGGTTGCCGTTCGTCACTGGGAACTGTGTCGTCATCGCTTCCGTGCCTTCGGGTCGAGGGCGTCGCGCACGACGTCGCCCATCATGATGAAGCCGAGCACCGTGATCGCCAGGCCTGCGGCCGGGTAGAAGAGGATCTCCGGCGCCTGGCGGATCGCCCGCTGGGCCTGCGAGATGTCCCCGCCCCACGAGACGGTGCTGGGCGGCAGACCGATGCCGAGGAAGCTCAGCGTGGCCTCGGCGACGATGAACGTGCCCAGCGCGACCGTCGCGTACACGATGATCGGTGCCGCCGAGTTGGGCAGCACGTGCCTCAGCAGGATCTTGCCGCGCCCCATGCCGAGCGAGCGGGCGGCGGTGACGAACTCGTTGTTCTTCACGGACATCACGGTGCCGCGCGTGATGCGGGCGATGGACGTCCACCCGAACGACGCGAGCACCAGGGCCACGGTGAAGCTGGTCCGGTTGGTGGTGATCGACATGATGACGATGGCGGCCAGCACCAGCGGGATCGCGAAGAAGATGTCGGTGATGCGCGACAGGATGACGTCGAACCAGCCGGCGAAGTAGCCGGCGACGGCGCCCATGATGGTGCCGAGGATCACGACCATCGCCGTGGACATGACGCCCACGAGCACGGACGCACGGGCGCCGTAGATGGTGCGCGCGTAGATGTCGCAGCCCTGCTTGTCGAAGCCGAACGGGTGCCCGGGCTCCGGGCCGTCCAGCGACTTGGCCAGCTCGCAGTCGAAACGCGGGTGGACGGACGTGAACCAGCCCGGGAAGGCGGCCACCGTGATGACGAGCAGGATGATCGCGGCGGCGACCCAGAACATCGGGCGCCGGCGCATCTCGCGCCACGCGTCGCGCCACAGGCTGGAGGGGGCCTCGTCCGTCTTGACCGCGTCGACGGCACCCAGGCCGCCCTCGTCGACCTCGGCGGCGAAGTGCTCCTGCCCGGGGCGCGGTCGCCGCCCGCCGGGCACGGTCTCGTAACGGTTCTCAGGCATAACGGATCCTCGGGTCGAGGGCGGCGTAGAGGAGGTCGACGAGCAGGTTCGCCAGGATGTAGACGATGACCAGCACGGTCGTGAGCGAGACGACGGTGATGTTCTCGCCTCGGATGATCGCCTGGTAGAGCGTCCCCCCGACGCCGTTGATGTTGAAGATGCCCTCCGTCACGATCGCGCCACCCATGAGGTTGCCGAGGTCGGCGCCCAGGAACGTGACGACGGGGATGAGCGAGTTGCGCAGCACGTGGCGGCCGGTGACCTGCGAGCGACGGAGACCCTTGGCCCGCGCGGTGCGGACGTAGTCGGCGCTGAGGTTCTCCGCGACCGACGTGCGCGTCAGGCGGATCACGTAGGCGAACGACGTCGCTGCCAGCACGATCGCCGGTAGCAGGAGGCTGTAGAAGTTCGGGTCCCTGCCGACCGTGACGGGGAACCAGCCGAGCTTCACGCCCATGACGAACTGCAGCACGAAGCCGATGACGAAGGTCGGCACGGAGATGACCAGCAGGCTGATCACGAGGACGGTGCCGTCGAACCAGCCGCCCTTGCGCATCCCGGCGAAGAGCCCGAAGAGGACGCCGAAGACGCCCTCGATGACGAGCGCCATGATCGCGAGCTGGAACGTGACCGGCAGCGCCGCGCCGATGACGTCCATGATGTCCTGCCCACGGAAGTCGACGCCGAAGTCGAGCGTGAAGACACCCTTGAGGAACAGCAGGTACTGCACGATGAACGGTTCGTTCAGGTTGTACTGCTCGCGAATCTGGGCTTGCACGGCCTCGGGGAGACCGCGCTCCCCGCCCAGGCCGGCCACGGGGTCTCCGGGCCGCAGGAACACGAGTGCGTAGAGCAGGAGCGTCGCCCCCAGGAACACAGGGATCACCTGTAGGAGCCTGCGTCCGAGATACCAGAGCATGTGTGTTGTCTCCTCGTTCGCCCCGGGATTCCCAGGGCCACGGGTTCAAGTTTCGGGCCTCGTTGCCAGGACGATGGCCACGACGGGTGTGGCCAGGACAAGGATAGGGGGCAGGGTGTGCGTCGTCGGCACACCCTGCCCTCCGAACATCGGCGGGGGGGCCCCCGCCCAAAACGCCGCGGGCGGCCGGCCCCCCAACAGGGGGCGGGCCCGCGTCGGGTCGAGGGTCACGGTCGGGGGGCGGGGGCCCCCCGACAAAAA
>NZ_JBHTVC010000027.1:0-54177 GCF_042793275.1 Isoptericola sp. NPDC056578 | reverse complement strand
GCCCCCGTCCTTGTCGGGGGGGCGGGGGGGGGGTGGCCCCACCCCCGCCCCCACCTAAACGGGGGGGGCCGGCCGCCACCATCGCGCCCGCGGCCGCCCGGCACCGAATCGGGCGTCAGCCCTGCTTCGTGACCTGGTACAGGATCGGGTCGCTGTCCCAGCCGAAGACGACGTTCTCGACGTCCTCGCCGAAGCCGCCGGTGGCGTTCTGGTACCACAGCGGGATACCAGGCATGTCACCGAACAGGATGGTCTGCGCCTCCTGGTAGGCCTTGATCGCGGCCTCCGGGTCGGTCGCGCCGTTGCCCTCCTTGAGCTTCGCGTCGAACTCCTTGTTCGAGTAGCCCATGTCGTTCGAGCCCGCGCCCGTGCCGTAGATCGGCCCGAGGAAGTTGCTCAGCGCCGGGTAGTCGGCCTGCCAGCCGCCACGGAAGAGGCCCTTGATCTGCTCGTTGTCACGCGCGTCGAGGAACTCGTCGAAGGTGGCGTACGGGTCGAACTCGCACCCGATGCCGAGCGTGCTGCGGACGTTGTTGCAGACGGCGTCCACCCAGGTCTGGTGGTCGGAGTCGGCGTTCGAGGCGATCTGCAGCGTGAAGTCGGCGCCGACCGGGTCCTCGCTCTCGGCCTGGTCCCAGAGCTTCTTGGCCTCGTCGGGGTTGTACTCGAGCACCTCGTTGCCCTCGACCTTGTCGGACCAGCCGTCGATGACCGGCGACGTGAAGTCCTTCGCCGGGGTGCGGGTGCCGTTGTAGATCGTCTCGGTGATCTGGTCACGGTCGATCGCCATGGAGATGGCCTGGCGGCGCAGCAGGCCCGCGTCGCCCTCGAACTCCTTGACGTACTCCGGGACGTTGATGACCTGGATGACGGCCGCGGCCTGGTTGACCGCGCGGTCGCCCAGCTCGTCCTCGAACGTCGCGAACGACGACGACGGCACGTTCTTCACGATGTCGAGCTGACCGCCGAGGAGGTCGTTGTACGCCGTGTCCTCCTCGGTGTAGGCGACCAGGTCGGCGCCGTCGTTCTGCGCCTTGCGCTCGCCCTGGTAGTCGGGGTTCGGGCGCAGCTCGATGACCTCGTTGTGCACCCAGTTCTCGACCTGGTACGGGCCGTTGCCGATCGGCTTGTCGGCGAAGGCGTCCGGGTTGTCGAAGAACGCCTCCGGGAGCGGCATGAACGCGGAGTACCCCAGGCGGATCGGGAAGTCCGACTCGGGCTGGGCGAGCTTGACCGTGAACTCGGTGTCGCTGACGACCTTGAGGCCGCTCATCGTCTCCGAGGCGGGCTTCTCACCCTCCTTGGGGCTGCCGTCCTCGTTCAGCTGGTCCTCGGCGAAGTTCACGTCCGCGAAGCCCTCGATGGGCTCGAAGAAGTAGCTGAGGTTCTGGGCGTTGGGCCCGTACGCACCGTAGTTCCAGGCGTCGACGTAGCTCTGCGCCGTCACCTTCGAGCCGTCGGTGAACGTCCAGCCGTCCTTGATCGTGATGGTCCACGTCTGGTTGTCCTTGGAGTCGATGGACTCCGCCATGTCGTTCTGCGTCTGGCCGTCGGCGTCGTAGTAGACGAGGCCCGCGAAGACGTTCGAGATGGCCAGCGAGCCGTTGGTCTCGTTCGTCATCGTGGGGATGAGCGGGTTCTGCGGCTCGCCGTTCTGCACGGTGATGATCCCGGCGCCCGAGCCGCCGCCCGTGCCCTCCCCGGTGTCATCGCCCGAGCCGCCACCGCACGCGGACAGCAGCAGGGCCGAGGCGAGGGTGAAGGCCCCGATGCCTGCAAGTCGTCGTCGAGGTGTCACGTGTCCTCCTGAGTTGAGTCGCTCACCGGCGGGGATCACCCCTCGGTGAGGTGCAGGCGCGTGTGCCCGCGCACTGCACTGTGCGCGGGTGACTCTAGTCACCGTTCGGCGCCCGCACATACCCTTCGCCCCCTTTGCACCCGGAACCGTGACCAATCCGGTATCTGGGCGCAACCTCCGGGACACGACCGGCGGCCGGCCCCGGAAACCGTCATACCGTCGCCAACCGGCCCTCGCGGACCACGAGCACCCGGTCCGCCATGGCCACCAGCTCCGGGTCGTGGGTCGCCACGACGGCGGCCACCCCGCGCGAGTGCACCAGGTCGCGCAGCAGCGCCATGACGCGCGCGGCCGTCGTCGAGTCCAGCTGGCCCGTCGGCTCGTCGGCGAGCAGCACCCGCGGTCGGGCGACCAGCGCCCGCGCCACGCCGACCCGCTGCTGCTGCCCGCCCGAGAGCTCGTACGGACGCTGCTCGGCGTGGTCCGCGAGGCCGACCGCCTCGAGCGCCTCGGCGACCCGCGTCGCCCGTTCGGCGGCGTCGACCCGCGCCAGACGCAGGGGGACCTCCACGTTCTCCGCGGCCGACAGCACCGGGATCAGCCCGAACGACTGGAACACGAAGCCGATCTCGGTGCGGCGCACCGCGTGCAGCTCGTCCTCGCCCAGGCCGCCCAGCTCACGCTCCACGGCACCCGGGCCCTGCGCCGCGGGGTCGGCGCCGAGGTGCACCGTGCCCGTCGTCGGCCGGTCGAGCCCGCCCAGCAGGTGCAGCAGCGTGGACTTGCCCGAGCCGGACGGCCCCACCACCACCACGAGCTCGCCGGCCCCCACCTCGACGGACACGTCCTCCAGCGCCCGCACCTCGCCCGCGCCGCTGCCGTAGACGCGCGAGACACCCTCCGCGCGCAGCACGGTCGTCGTGACGCTCATCGCCCCTCCTCCGACCGTCCGTGCCGTTGGTGCCGTTGCTGCCGGTCGTGCCGTCCGGCCGGCCGGACCTCCACATGGTCGGTCTCCAGGGCGAGGCGCACCCTGTCCCGCAGGTCCAGGGCGCTGACGAAGTCCTGCGGCAGCTGCAGGCGCCCGACGCGGTCCAGCACGGCGAACTCCTCCGCGACGTGCCGCTGCGCGCCGTCCTCGTCCACCTCCGTGCGGCGCAGCACCTCAGTGGACGTGCGCCCGTCGCGGATCTGCACCGTCCGCGCGACGTGCTCGGAGACGGTCGGGTCGTGCGTGACGATCAGCGTGGTGACGCCGGTGGCGGCGTTCACCCCGCGCAGCGCCTCGAGCACCTCGACGCTCGTCGCCTCGTCCAGCTCCCCGGTCGGCTCGTCCGCCAGCAGCACGCGCGGCGCGCCCGCCACCGCGACGGCGATCGCGACCCGCTGCTGCTGCCCGCCCGACATCTGGCCCGGCAGCCGGTCGGCCACGTGCCCGACGTCGAGCAGCTCGAGCAGCTCGGCCACGCGCGCCGCCCGCGCGGCCCGGGAGCCGGTGCGGGCGATCTCGAGCGGCACCCGGACGTTCTCGGCCGCCGTGAGGTACGGCAGCAGGTTCCGTCCGGTCTGCTGCCAGACGAACCCGACGGTGGAGCGCTGGTAGCGCACGCGGTCGCGCCGTGTCATCGCCAGCAGGTCCGTGCCCGCGACCACCGCGGAGCCCGCCGTCGGCAGGTCCATGCCCGACAGGATGTTGAGCAGCGTCGACTTGCCCGAGCCCGACGCCCCGACCAGGGCCACCAGGCCCCCGCGGTCGACGGCGAGGTCCAGCCCCTGCAGCGCCTGCACCTCGATGCCGTCCGTGGCGAAGATGCGCACCAGCCCGCGGCAGCGGATCTCGTCGGGCTCGGGACGGGCGGCCTCGGCCCGCGGCCACCTGGCCTCCTCCTGCGTCACCACCATCTCGTCACCACCATCCCGTCACAGCCCTGTCGTCACCGTCGTCACCGTCGTCACCGTCGACGCACATCCCGCCGTCCTCCCTCATTCCGCCGCCTCCCGCAACCGCTCCGGCGTCGCGCCGCGGCGCCCCGCGACCGTCGCGAGCACGGCTCCGACCACCACCGTGGCCACGAAGCCGACCACTCCCCCCACCGCGAGCACCGGGTCGACCGTGAGCGCGGGCTGCGGCCCGCCCCCGGTGAGCGCCGTGAGGTCCACGCGGGCGCGCAGCAGGGCGGGCACCACGACGCCGACCAGCGCCCCCACGACGAGCGCGCCCAGGGCCCACGGCGCCACCTCCCACGCGACGAGCCCGCGCGACTCCGAGCGCCGCACCCCCATCGAGCGCAGCACCGCGAGCAGGCGCTCCCGGTCGGGGGCGGCCAGCACCAGCGTGAGGGCCACGGTGAGCGCGACCAGCACCCCTGCCAGGGCGACGGAGACCCGCGCGCCGGTCGCGATCCCCCGGGCGGCCGGCGACTCCAGCAGCTCCGCGGCGACCGTCGTGCGGTCGTCGACGGCGGCCCCCGGGACCGCGTCGCGCAGCGCCGCGGCGACCCGTGCCGGTTCCGCACCGTCGTCGAGCGCCACCAGGGCCGTGCGCGGCTCGGTCGCGTAGTCGAGCGGGCCGGCGAGGACGCCCGCGTCGAGCACGAGGGTCGACGGCGCGTCGATCACGCCGGGCACCTGGTCCGACGCACCCGCCACCACGACGTCGGCGCTCTCGTCCTGCAGGTCGAGGACGAGTCCCGTGGTGCCGGCCGCGACGTCCGGCACCCGCAGCGCGAGGACCGGCAGGGCGCCGTCGGCGGTGGGCTGGACCAGCTCCGCGACGGCCGGCGAGGCGTCCGGCACCCCGGCCTGCACCGCGGCGAGGTCCGCCGCGTCCACGGCGACCACCTGCACCGAGCGGGTCTTCCCGTCGGGCGACCTCAGGTGGGCGGTCTCGGGCACGCGCGCCGCCGTCGCCACCGCCGCGACGCCGTCGACCCCCCGCAGCGTCGCCACGTCCTCCTCGCCCAGCGCGGGTCCCGAGACCCGCAGGTCCGCCCCGAGCTCGACGTGCGCCTGGCGCGCCACGCCGGCGTCCACGGTCGACAGCAGCACGGCCGACGACGCCCCCACGGAGACCGCGAGCACCAGCGCGAGCGCGGGCACGACACCGCCGGCCGGGGCACGGGTGGCGCGTGCCGCCCCCAGGAACGGCACGAGGTCGCGCCGCCGGGACAGGAGCCGCTCGAGGCCGCGCGCCAGCAGCGGGATCACGCGCACGGCGACCAGGGCGGCCGCGGCCGCCACGAGCAGCGGGGTCGCCGCCACCAGCGGGTCGACGCCGCCGTCGCCCGCACCCCCGACGACACCGCGGCGAGCAAGGAGCACCGCCGCGAGCGCCGCCACGCCGATCACCGCGAGCTCCGCGGTCCGGCGCCAGGGTCCGCCCGTGCCCGCGGCGAGGTCGCGCCGCTCGGCGCGCAGCGTGCGCGGCACCGTCACGGCGGCGGCCGCCACGGCCGGCGCCAGCGCCGCCGCGGCGGCCCACAGCAGCTGGGTCCCGGTCACGGCCCCCGGCCGGACCAGGAGGCCGAGCAGCACGCCGACGACCGCGGCCGGCAGGCTGACGGCGAGGCCCTCGGTCGCCGTGAGCAGCCGCAGCCGGGTGCCGGTCGCGCCGCGTGCGAGCAGCACCGCGAGCGCCGACCGGCGTCGCTCGACGACGAGCCGCGCCGCCAGCACCACGACCGCGCCGAGCGCCCCGAGCGGGCCCACGACCAGCACGGCGAGAAGGGCGTCGGTCGTCACGCGCTCGCTCATCAGCTCGTCGAGCACGTCGGAGAGGGCGGTGCGCGCCTGGAGCGTCACCGGGTCGTCCGGGAGCACCTCGAGCGTCTCGTGGGTGAGCCCGCGCACCTGGGCCGCCAGCGCGGCGACGTCGTCCGACCTGATGCCCTCGACGGCGACGGGGTACCAGAGCTCGGTCTGCACCTCCCGGAAGGCGAGGGAGCCGATCATCGCCGGGTCGACGTACACGGCGGCCGTCGCGATGGTGGCCCCGTTCGGCGTGACGCTCAGCTGGGCGTCACGCCCGAACGGCTGGTGGTACCAGGTACTCGCGTCGGGGTCCACGGGCTCGGTGAGCCCGACGACGCGCAGCGACGGGAACTTCCACACGTCGACGGCGTAGGTGCCGCCGAGCTCCCATCCGAGGGTCCGGGCGGCCGGGTGTGACAGGACCACCTGCACGGGCTCGTCGCCCTCGGGGCCGTTGAACGTGGTGCGCACCGGCGTCGCGACGGGCCACTCGCCCTCGACCAGCCGCAGGTCCTCCGACATCCGCGCCGACGCCCGCATGACGACCTGCGGGACCTCGATCCCCGAGCCGGGCACCTGCTCGGTCCGCGTCTCCCGCGAGGAGACCGTGAACGACGGCTCGCCGAGCACGTCGCGCAGCGGCTGCGGCAGGCCGTCCCGCAGCCGGACCATGCCCGCGAGGAAATCGTCCCACGTGGGCTCCGGCGGGACGGCCGGCGCGGTCTCGGGCTCGGTCATCACCATGTCGGCGGCGGACACGCCCCCGCCGGGCACCACCGACGCCCGGGAGCTGACGTCCCGGCGCTGGGGCGAGAGCTGCTCGGTGGCGTAGGTGACCTGCTCCGAGCGCATCTCGGCGATCGCACGGGTGGCGGCGGTGGCGGCGCCGGCCGCGAGGACGGTCACCAGGGCGAGGACGAGCGCCGTCCCCCACGCCGAGCGCAGGTGGCGGCGCAGCAGCAGCCACAGCATCAGCGCACCTCCTCCCGGTAGCCGCCGTCGCGCGCCTGGGCGGTGACCGCGGCCCGCACGGTCAGCGCGACGGCGGCCAGGCCCGCGACCAGGAGGGCGCCGGGCACGAGCGCGGCCGTGGGCGCGAACGCGGTGTCCGGCGTCGGCACGACGGCGAACCCGGTGAGCGTGGCCGCGGCCAGGCCGGGCACGGTAGCGACCGCGAGCGCCCACCCGGCGAGGAGCCCCGCGGCCAGCGCGGCGGCCGCGACGACGGCGAGCTCCGTGGCGCGGCTCGCCCCCTGCGCCCGGGGCGGCAGGCCGACCGCGCGGAGCACCGCGACCTCGCCGCGCCGCTCCCGCACGCCGGCGACGCTCACCGCGCCCACGCCGACGAGGGCGAGCGCCACGGCCGCGAGCGCGGCGACCGCGAACGCCTGGCGCACCGGCCCCGCGGCGTCGGACCCCTCCGACCCGGTCGACGTCGTGACCTGGACCGGTGCCGTCCCGGCGGCGTCCCGGGCGGCCGCCGCCAGCCGGTCGACGTCGGCGCCGGGTGCCGCACGGATCCACGCCTCGGCGGCCTCGGGGACCACCGTGGCGAGGCGCAGGGACGCGGCCTGGAGGTCGGCGAGACCCACCATCGCCGCACCCTGGTGCAGGGAGCCCGGCACGACGTCCACGACGTCGACCACCCGCACGGACAGCCGCCCGCCCTCGCCCAGCGGGACCTCCGTCGTGTCCCCCGCGGTGAGGTCGAGCAGGCCGGCCAGGTCCTGGGACAGGACGGCGGGGGCCGGCTCGCTCCCCGAGCCCGCCACCATGGCGCGGAACGGCGAGGGCGTCGCCTCGTGGTCGGCCTGGGCCGCGAAGCTCAGGCCCGTGCCCGGTCGGGCGCCGAAGGCGACGTTCGCCGCCGGGTCGTCGCGGGCGGGCGCCCAGTCGGCGCCGGCGACGTCGACCTCCGTCGTCGCGCCCTCGTCGGTGCTGGCGTCCAGCCCGTCCACGGAGAGCCGCAGCGTGGTGAGCGCGCTCGGCGAGCCCGGCAGCCGGGTGTCGAGCGCGACGACGGTCCACGTCCCCGGCGCGCCGTCGGCGGCGGCAGGGGCCGGCGGCACGTCGGCCCGGAGCTCGACCGTGCTCTCGGCGGGGCCGATCGGGCGGGTGTCGGCCCGCCCGCCGCCGGGGTCGCCGTCGAGGTCCACGTCCAGCTCCTCGACGTCGACGCCGACGACCTGTCCGTCCGCGTCGGCGAGCCAGAGCCGGAGGGTGATCGTCGAGTCCTCGAGCACGAGGAGCCGCCCCCGCTCGGACGGCGCCGACGCGGTCGCCTCCTCGAGGGACGCCCAGGTGGCCGGCTCGCCGCCCGCCGCGCCCGTGGCCGCCTCTGCCGTGGCCGCGTCGTCCACGACGTAGTACTGCCCGGTGACGTGCAGCACCAGCCCGGTGGTGCCGGCCGGGAGCTCCGGGTTGTCCGCGTAGGGGCCCGGACCCTCCAGCGCCGCCGCGATCTCGTCGATGCCGCTCTGCCCGTGCGGCCCGCGTGCCACCGACGCGACCCGGTCGGGCGGGACGGCCGTGGTGGACAGGGGGACGCCGTCCACGACCGTCTCGGACACCCGCACGGGGGCGGCGTCCGTCGCGCCCGGCAGCGCCGCGTACGTCGCGGCGGGCCCGGGCGTCCCCTCCGTCGCGACGACGCGCACGTCGCTGCCCGCGGCGACGCCGGCGGCCGCCTCCCGCAGGTGCTGACCGGTCCCGGCGTACGCGGACGCGAGCACCACGCTCCCCGCGGCCACCACCACCAGGACGACGGGCACCGCCGTGACCGCGAGCCGCCGCGCCACCTGCCGCGCCGCGAGCACCCGGGTGCCCGGGCGGCGCGCGGTGAACGCCGCCCAGGCCCCCGACAGCGGACCGAGCAGCGCCACCGCCACGACGGCCGCAGCCGCGAGCACGAGCGCGGGCGCCGCGGCGGCGGCGGGGTCGGTCTGGCCGCCGTCGGGCGTGGGGACCAGGGGCGAGCCGTACCGCCGCAGCAGCCACGTGGTGAGCCCGGCGGCCACGACGACCAGCACGACGCTCCCCCACGTGGCGGCCCGTCGCGTGCGACCCGACCGGTCGGTCACCCGCAGCGCCGCGGCGGCACGGGCCTGCAGGCCGCCGACCGTCACCAGGAGGAGCAGCGCCCCCGCCGCCGTCGCCAGGGCCGCGGGCGCCAGCGTCCCCGCGAGGGACCCGCCGGGCGTGCCCTGGGCCGCCAGCACGGCCGCCGCCGCTCCGGCACCCGCGGCCGCCCCACCCACGACGACGAGCGCCGCCTCGGCCGCTGCCGCGGCCGTCAGCTGGGCCGCCGACGCCCCGCGCGAGACCAGGAGGTGCACCTCCGCCGCCCGCGTGCCCGCGAGCAGGCGCGCCACCTGCGCGACGGCGACCGTGCCGGCGAGCGCGAGCACGAGCATCGGGACGAGGGCCACGGCCGACGCCGCGGCGGCAGCGACCGACGCGGCGGCCGCCCGCTCCCCCAGGTCCCCGGTCACCGTCGCGCCGCGCACGGCGACGGCGTCGTCGCCGAGGACCGTGTCGAGGAGCGCCTCGGACCCGGCGGCGAGGACCGCGAGGTCGGCGGTGGCGGTGGCGGCCACGTCCGGCGTGAGCGTCCAGCGCACGAACGGGTCGTCGGAGTCGTCGTCGGGCACCTCCTCGCGGACCAGGTCGTACGGCGCGGGCGCGAAGAGCGCGTCGACGTCGCCGCGCAGCGCCGCGTCCTGCGCCGCCGCGGCGGCCTCCGGGGCGAGGCGGGTGGTCACCTGCACCTCCGCCGGGACGCCGCCCCGGGTCAGCCCGTCGTGGACGACGTCCACCTCGGCGGCGCGGACCGCTCCGACGGCGGTGCCGAGCGCCGCCGCGACGGTGGCGACCAGCAGCGCGACGAGGACCAGCAGCCCGCGTCGCGCGCCCGTGCGGCGCACCAGCAGCCGGGCGCGGCTCACCGACCCGCCCCCACGGCGTCCGGTACGCGGGACGCGGTCACGGGCGGTGCCCGCGCTTCTCGTTGCCGCGCCGGTAGTTGCCCGTCGCGCGGGCCAGCAGCTCCTGGTCGGTCTCGGGGTCGCGGCCGAGCAGCGCGGCCAGGCGGGCGGCGCGCGCCCCCGCGACCGTGACGACCGGGCGGCCGCCGCGGCTCACCAGGACTTTGCCGTCCTTGGTGACCCGGTGGTCGAACGGGTCGTCCTCGAGGCCCACGGGGTCCCCCTCAGCGACGCCACTCGTAGGGCGTGGTGGTGGACACCTTGACCAGGCCGGAGCGCTCCAGGATGGGCCGGGAGAACTCTGTCGAGTCGCTGTGCAGGTACGTCTTGCCGCGCTCGACGGCGGACCGGGCGCGCGCCGCGGTCAGCGCGCGGTAGATGCCGCGGCCCCGCCACTCGGGTCGGGTCGAGCCGCCCCACAGGCCGGCGAACGCGGTCCCGGGCACCGGCTCGAGGCGGCCGGCGCTGATCACCCGCCCGTCCGCCTCGGCCACCCACAGCTCCATCTCGGGGTCGCGCTCCTGCCGCCGCAGGATCTGCTCGGCGTGCCCCGACGTGGCCGGGTCGTCGCCGAAGACCTCGTCCGCCATCGCGGACATCGCGCGCACGTCCGCCTCGGCGGTGACGCGGCGCAGGGAGACGCCGGCCGGCAGCGGGACGTCCGCGACGAGGAGCCGCGCGTCGCCGATCATGATCGACTCCGGTTCCTGGGGCACGAAGCCGTGGTCGACCAGCGCCTCGTGCAGGCCCGGTGCGACGTCGTGGCCGCGGGTCTTCCACTCGGCGTTCGTGACCGTGGCGTCGTCGCGGAAGTGGGCGAGGGCGGCGGCCACGAACCCGCGGACGGTCGCGGCGTCGGCGCCGCCCAGGTCGCGGTAGGTGACGAAGCCGCGGCCACCCGCGAACGTGACGAGGCGCAGCGGACCGAGGCGGGTCACGGCGACGGCGCTCGGCGTCTCGGCGTCGGTCCGCAGCTGGTCGTCGTAGGCGGCGAGGAGGCGCGCGACGTCGAGGTCGGCGGCTGGTGCGTTCACGGCGGACACCCTTCCAGAGCGCAGCACGGCGGGGCAACGGTTTTCATCGTGCCGTACCGACCGGTCACGCCGTTGCCGCGCCGGACCCGGGGTCGACGGCGCGACGGTTCGCCGTCGGAGCGCTGCCCGGCCGTCGCCCGGGCCTCACTCCGCGGCCAGGTCGTCCCAGACCACGAAGACGGACCCGTCGTCGATCTCCGCGCCCGCCCCGCGGTAGGCGGCGAGCGCCGCGTCGTTGTCCGCCTCGGTGCCGGTCCACATGGCCCGGCAGCCGCGGGCGAGGGCCGCGTCCCGCAACGCCGCGAGCAGCGCGGTCGCCACCCCCTGCCGGCGCCACGCCGCGTCGACGCCCAGCTCGTACAGGAACAGCTCCGCGTCCTTGTCAGGGTGCCGCATCTCCACCCCCGACACGAACCCGACGTCGCGCCCGTCGGCCGCGCGCGCTAGCAGCACGACGTGGCCGGGGCGCCGCAGCGTGTCCGTCGCGCCCGCGAGCGAGACCGGGCCGTCGAACAGGTGCGACGCCGCGACGAGCTCCGCGGGGTCGGTGACCTGGACGACCGTCCAACGCGTCATGCCCACCATCGTCGTGCCGCGCAGGGCCGGGGGCGAGCCGGGCCGGGCTCCACATTGCACCCACGTCGAAAGTGTCACGCGGCAACCATCGCGCCCTTCCCTACCCGCCATGACCCCGGGACCGACGCCGACGATGCAGGCCGCAGAAGCGGCGGGCACCCTGCTGCCGAGCGGATCCGCACTGCTCGGCTTCCTCGCCGCGTCCCTCGCGATGCTCGCCGTCCCCGGCCCGTCCGTCGTGTACGTCGTGGCGCGCACCACCGCCCACGGACGACGCGCCGGGCTGTGGTCGATGGCGGGCCTGGAGACCGGCGCAGCGCTGCACGTGGCGGCCACCGCGGCGGGGCTGGCGGCCCTGCTGGCGCGGTCGCCCGCGCTGTTCGACGCGGTGCGGTGGACCGGCGCCGCCTACCTGGTGTGGCTCGGGGTCCGCGAGCTGCGCGCGGCCCGGGCGCGCGCCACGTCCCCGGGAGACGACACCGGCGAGGACGCCGCACCGGCGTCGCCGCGCCGCTGGCGGCTCTTCGCGGACGGCGTCCTCGTGGACGTCCTCAACCCCAAGACCGCCCTGTTCTTCCTGGCCTTCCTCCCGCAGTTCGCCGACCCGGCGCGCGGCGCCGTCGCGCCGCAGCTGGCGCTCCTCGGAGGGCTCTTCGTCGGCCTCGCCGCCCTGGTGGACTCCACGTACGCCCTGCTCGCCGACCGGATGTCGTGGCGGCTGCGCGCGTCGGAGCGCGCCCAGCGCCGGCTGGGCCGCGCCGCCGGCGGGATCTACCTGGCGCTGGCCGGCGCCGCGGTCGTGGTCTGACCGTCGCGGGCGGACGCAGGAGCGGCGCTCAGAGGTGCCGGGGGACGACGGCGCGCCGGGGGCGCAGCCACCAGCCACGCCGGTCCGCCTCGACCAGCAGGCGCAGCAGCAGACCGCCGACGAGCAGCCCGCCCACCAGGTCGCTGATCCAGTGCCAGCCGAGGTAGTAGGACACGGCGACCGCGTTGAGCGCGACCAGCCCGACGCCGAGCCGCAGCGTCGTCATCGTGCGCGACGACACGGTCGTCCAGCGCCCGACGAGGTAGACGGCGGTGCCGTAGATCAGCACCGCCTCGGCGGTGTGGCCCGACGGGAAGCTGATGCCGCTCCAGCCGAGCTGACGCAGCCCGCCCTCGAACAGGTCGGCGTCGTCCGTCGTGGGCGCCGGCCGCGCGAGCACCACCTTGAGCAGCCCCACTCCCCCGTAGAACGCCAGCTCGGCCATGGCCGCGCACCACAGCGGACGCCACGTGCGGTGCCGCCACGAGAGGGTGACCGCGACGGCCAGCAGCACCGGCAGGCACACCGCCTGCCCGGCGATCGGGTCGAGCACGTGCTGGATGAAAGGCTGCAGCCCCGGCGTCAGCGCCCTGGCCCAGTACCCGTGCGCGTCCTCGTCGACCCCCCGGAACGGGCCGGCCGCCAGGAGCGTCACCACGACCAGCCCCGCGAGGAGGGCGGGAGCCGACGTCAGGCCGCCGAGCGGCTCCTCCGACCGCCGGTCGCGCACCGCCCGGGTACCGGCGCGCGAGGCGTCGAGGGCGCGCGCGGGCGCGGTGGGAGCCTGGGGCAACATCGCGCACAGGGTAAGCAGCCCGGCTGGACATCACCTGGTCGAGCGCGTGTGGTGTGCCGCACGCTCTCCGTCCGCCCTGGTCAGGCGCGTGGCGCGAGCGCCGACACGAGCCACGCGTTGCGGGTGCGCAGCAGGCGCGTCATGTACCGGGTGAGCACCAGCCGCTCCACCAGCCTCCCCAACGGCCCCGCCGGAGCGGCGAACTCCACCGTGTCCGTCATCCGGGTGCCACCGGGCGCCGCCTCGAACCGGTGCTCGTGCCACCAGCGGCGGAACGGCCCGGCCACCTGCTCGTCGACGAACCAGTGCGGCGCGTCGTGGGCGCTGATGCGCGACGTCATGCGGAACGGGACGCCGAAGTGGCGCGCGCGCCACGTCACCGTGTCGCCGGGTCCCATCACTCCCGACGTCACGCCCGCCACCGCCCGCTCCCCCGAGCGGCGCATCGACGCCGTGTGCGCGTCCACCGACAGGCTCGCCGCGAAGCACGCCTCCGGGGACGCCGGGATCTCGGTGGTCAGCACGATCGTCGGCACCCGGCGATCGTAGGCCCGCCGCAGCCGGGAGCGGTCACGCCCGCGGGAGGGGCAGTCCCGCCGGCACGTCGTCTCGGCTGCCTCCGTAGGCGCGCATCGCGACGGTCTGCCGCTCGAAGAAGTCGCCCAGCCTCGCGGCTGCGGGCGCCGCGACGCCGACGTCGTCCAGCGCCCGGCGGAACAGCCCGGGGCACACCTCGTCGAGCTCCGCGTGCTCCCCGTTGCCCGCGTGCATGCGCTGCACCGTCGACTCGTCCCCGTAGCCGCCGGTGTACAGGCGCGGACCGCCGAGCGTCTCGGCCAGGTACGCGGCGAGGCGCTCGTCGTGCTGCGGGTGCAGCGTGCCGTGCGAGAAGGGGTGCGCCGCCACGGGGTCGGCCAGGCACAGCGCGTTCCAGCGGCGGCACACCGCCAGCAGGACGTCGAAGCCCCCGACGTCGTCGTACAGGGTCATCGCCCCAGTATCCACGCCGCAGGACCGCCGCGACGTGTGAATCGCCATTCACAAGATCCGTGACTTCCGGCGGGCACGCTGCCACACTCGGGCACGACGACGGACGACGACGTGAGGGAGCCCCTGATGCCCGACCTGCCCGCACTGGCCGACCTGCCCGGCACGGTGGCGACGACAGCAGCGAGGGCGGCCCTCGTCCGCGAGGCCGGCGGGCCCGCGACGCTCGCGGACGTCGCGCTGGACGCTCCGGGCGACGGCGAGGTCCTGGTCCGCGTCCACGCGTCCGGCGTCTGCCCCACGGACCTCTTCGGCATGGCGGGCGGCGCCGGCGACCGGTTCCCCGCGGTCTTCGGGCACGAGGGCGCGGGGGTCGTCGAGTCCGTCGGGCCGGGCGTCGGGTCGCTCCGGCCGGGCGACCACGTCGTGCTCAGCTTCGACGCGTGCGGACGGTGCCCGACCTGTGTCGACGGCCACCCCGCCTACTGCGACGACTTCGCCGACCTCAACTACCGCTCGCGGTCGCGCGCCCGGGCCGACGGCGCCGCGGCGACGACCGGGTGGATGGCCCAGTCCTCCTGGGCGACGCACGCGCTGGCGCGCGCCAGCAACGCGGTGCGCATCGACGACGACGTGCCCTGGGCGGTCGCGGCCCCGCTCGGCTGCGGGATCCTCACCGGAGCCGGGACGGTCCTGCGCGTGCTGGCCCCCGGCCCGGACGACACGCTCCTCGTCGTCGGCGCCGGCACGACCGGGCTCGCCGGCGTCATGGCGGCGCGGCACCGCGGCGCGGGGCGCGTCGTGGTCAGCGACCCCGACCCCGACCGGCGCGCCCTGGCGCTCGAGCTCGGCGCGAGCGACGCCTTCGCCCCGGAGGTCGTGCCGGCCCGCAGGCTCGCGGCCACGCACGTGCTCGACACGGTCGGGCGGCAGGAGACGACCGACCTCGCGCTCGCCGCCCTCGCCCCGCGCGGGGTGTGCGCCACCGTGGCGCTGCACGCCGGGCCGAACCGGGTCACGGTGTCGCAGACGCAGGTGCTGTGGGGGCGCACGCTCACCGGCGTCATCGAGGGAGACGCGGTCGTGGCCCGGGACGTCCCGCTGCTCGTCGCGCTGTGGCGCGCCGGGCGCCTGCCGGTCGAGCGGCTCGTGCGTGGCTACCCGTTCGACCGGGTCGGGTCGGCGATCGACGACCTCCGCGCGGGTCGCACGATCAAGCCGGTGCTGCTGATGGACGACGACGCGGCGACCTTCCCCGCACCGGTCGCACCGGCCGTCCCGGTCACCCTGGTGGACCTGCTCCGGGACGGGCGGGTCCCGGCGGCCGACCTCCCCGCGCTGTGGCGCTCGCTGCCGCCCGTGCGGACCCACGAGCTGCGCGGGCTGTGGCACGGCTTCGGGGTGAGCACGGAGCACCGCACCCAGCGCCTGCTGACCCGCACCGGCTGGTACGGGAAGCTCTTCCGCGCCGACGACGACGTGTCCCCCCTCGTCTGCGAGACGCCGGACGGCTCCCTCGTCGCCGACGCGCACCTCGCCCGCGGCGGCGCCACGCTGCGCACGGTGGAGCACGACGGCGTCGTCACGGCGTCGATGGTCTACGACGGGCAGCCCGTGATCGACCACTTCACCCGCCTGTCGGACGACGCCGTCCTCGGCGTGATGACGGGACGCGACGCCGCCGACGACGGCGCGCTCTACTACTTCGTCCTCGAGCGGGCCGCGGACCGGCAGGTCGCCGTCGGCGACGGCTGAGCCGGCGGTCGACGCCTCAGACCAGCGAGCCGAGGAACGCCAGGGCGCGCTCGCGCAGCAGCGCGGCCGCCGCGGGGTCGTGCCCCCTCGTCGAGGAGTCGGCGAACAGGTGCGCCGTGCCCGAGTAGAGGAAGAGCTCGGCCGTCGGCACGGAGCTCGCCAGCGCGCGGGCGGACTCCAGGTCCTCCGCGAACCACTCGTCGTCCACGCCGCCGTGCACCTGGACCGGTAGGCCTTCCGGCCAGGCCCCGAACTCCTCGACCGGGAGGCACGCGTCGACGAAGAGCGCGCCGACGGCGCCCGGCCGCGTCTGGGCGAGCCGCTGCGCCGGCATGACTCCCATCGAGAAGCCCGCGTACACGAGCTCCGCGGGGAGCGCCTCCGCGGCGGCGACGCCTCGGGCCATCACCGTGTCGAACCCGAGCTCCTGGGCGTGGGCGACGCCCGTCTCGACGTCGTCGAAGGTCCGGCCGTCGAAGAGGTCGGGCACGTGCACGACGTGACCCGCAGCCGCGAGCTCGTCGGCGAACGCCCGGACTCCCGGCGTCAGCCCCTGGGAATGGTGGAACAGGACGATCTCGGCCATGGCCCCTCCTCGAGGATCCGGCAGGCACGATCCAGAAACTTCGAACGTTCCAGAACGTTAGTATCGTCGACCATGGACGGCAAGACCCCCGACTACGAGCTCGAGGACCGGATCGCCCTGACCGGCCCCGACCAGGTCCGGGCCCTCGGCAACCCGCTCCGCACCACGATCCTCGGGCTGCTCCACGAACGCGCGGCGAGCGTCACCGAGCTCGCCGGCGCCGTCGGCCGCCCCAAGAGCACGGTCGCCCACCACGTGAAGGTGCTCGTCGACGCCGGCCTGCTGCGGGTGGTCCGGACGCGCCGGGTCCGCGCCGTCGAGGAGGCCTTCTACGGCCGGACCGCCCGGCTGTTCCACGTCGCTCTCGGGAGCACCGCCGAGGGGGCCCGCGACGACGGCGACCGACCGCTGGACTTCAACGACCTCGAGGTCGCCGCGCACGAGTCCGAGCCCGCGTACCTCGAAGGACAGCTGTGGGGCTTCCTGCGGCACGCGCGGATCGACGAGGCGCAGAAGCAGGAGTTCTGGCAGCGCATGGCGGCGCTCGTGGAGGAGTTCGACGCCCTCCCCCGCCGCGGCGACGTGGTGCACGGGTTCGCCGTCGGCGTCTACCCGGTCGCGGGCTACCCGCGCCTCCCGCCGTCACCGGAGACGACCGACGAGCGGGCCGCGGGGCCTGTCGCCGGACGAGGGCGGTCGGAGTAGCGTCCTGCCCAGGTGTCCGACGACGGCGACGGGACGAGCGACGATGAGCCACTACCTCATCTACTTCAACCAGCAGTGGGTGGGCGACCACGACCCCGAGTGGTTCGCCGAGCGCGGGCCGCTCGCCAACGCCGTCGTGAACGACATGAGGGACGCCGGCGTCCTCGTGTTCGCGGCCGGCGTGGACGAGGACGACGACGCCGCCGCCACCGCCGACGCCACCAGCGGCACGCCCGTGATCACCGCAGGGCCGTACGCCCCGACGGAGCAGCGCATCGGCGGCCTGACGATCATCGACGTCGCGGACGACGACACCGCCTGGGAATGGGCCGGCAGGGTCGCCGAGGCGTGCGGATGGCCGCAGGAGGTCCGCCGGGTCGTCTGACCCGGCACCCCCGGCCGCGGCTCGCGGCGACCCCCGCGGCTCGGACGCGAGCTACACGTTGAAGCGGAACTCCACGACGTCGCCGTCCTGCATGACGTAGTCCTTGCCCTCGACGCGCGCCTTGCCGGCGGAGCGGGCGGCCTGCACGGAGCCCGCCTCGACGAGGTCGTCGAAGGAGATGACCTCGGCCTTGATGAAGCCGCGCTCGAAGTCGGTGTGGATGACGCCGGCGGCCTGCGGGGCGGTCCAGCCCTTGCGGATCGTCCAGGCGCGCGACTCCTTGGGGCCGGCGGTGAGGTAGGTCTGCAGGCCGAGCGTGTGGAAACCGACGCGCGCGAGCTGGTCGAGCCCCGCCTCCTCCTGGCCGGAGTCGGCGAGCATCTCCTTGGCGTCGTCCTCCTCGAGCTCGACGAGCTCGGACTCGAACTTCGCGTCGAGGAAGACGGCGTCCGCGGGGGCGACGAGGTCGCGCAGGCGCTGCTGCATGCCCTTGTCGGCGAGGCCGGCCTCGTCGGTGTTGAACACGTAGATGAACGGCTTGGCCGTGAGCAGCTGCAGCGACGCGACGTCGGCGAGGTCGAGCCCCTCGGCCTTCGCGCCCTGGAAGAGCGTCGTGCCGGACTCGAGGATCTTCTGCGCGGTGGTGGCGGCGGCGAACAGCGCGGCATCGCCCCGCTTGATCTTGACCTCCTTCTCCATCCGCGGCAGCGCCTTCTCCAGCGTCTGGAGGTCGGCGAGGATCAGCTCGGTGGAGATGGTCTCGATGTCGCCCTCGGCGTCCACCGAGCCCTCGACGCGGACGACGTCGCCGTCGTCGAACACGCGCGTGACCTGGCAGATCGCGTCCGCCTCGCGGATGTTCGCGAGGAACTTGTTGCCCAGCCCCTCGCCCTCCGAGGCGCCCTTGACGATGCCCGCGATGTCGACGAACGACACCGTCGCGGGCAGGATCCGCTCGCTGCCGAAGATCTCCGCGAGCTTGTCCAGCCGCGGGTCCGGGAGCGGGACCACGCCGACGTTGGGCTCGATCGTCGCGAACGGGTAGTTCGCCGCGAGCACCTGGTTGCGGGTCAGGGCGTTGAAGAGCGTGGACTTGCCGACGTTGGGCAGGCCGACGATGCCGATGGTGAGTGCCACGTCGGGAGAGTCTACGTGGCGGGGGTCAGCGGGCCGCCCGGGCACGCTCCTCGAGGGTCGTGAGGTCCCGCTCGACGAACTGCAGGTGTGCCCAGTGCTCCCGGGCGACGACGCCGAGGCTCTGGTGCACCGCGCGCGTGAACCCCTCCGGCGCCCACGGCGGGAGCCGCGGGGCGTCGACCGTGACGTCCGTGCCGGCGAGGTCGTCGTAGGTCGCGTACACCTCGGCGATGCGGTCCGCGTGCGCCGCCAGGGTCTCCTCCAGCGACGGCGCCGCCGCCAGGTCCACCCCGAGGGCCGCCACCTCCGGCTCGTACTCGGTGAACGGCAGCCCGGCGTACCAGAACGGGTCGTCGATTCCCCGCAGCCCGTACCGGATCCAGCCGTCCATGGCGAACACGAGGTGCCGCAGCGTCTGCGCCGTCGACCACTCGCCGTCGACCGGCTCGTCGACCGCGCCGGGCGCCAGCGCCGCCGCCCGCGCGAGGTGCGCGTCCCAGGCGCGCAGCGCCGCGTCCAGCGACGCGCGCTGCTCGGCGAGGTCCGCCGACCGGGCCTGCTCGCGCCCCGGGTACCGCCGGTTCAGCTCCGCCTCGATCAGGGGCGCGACGTCGACGCCGTTGACCCGCAGCCCGGTGATCTCGCCGTCGAGGTCGGCGTCCGTGAGGTCGACGCCGCGCATGACGGCTCCGGGCATGAAGCTCTGGTCGAACCGCACGCCGTCGAGCTGCACGAGGCGGAACGTCGAGCCCGTCATGTCGGCCTCGACGAACCGGGCTCCCCGGAGCTCGTCGTCCGGCCCGAACCGTGCCTCAGCGCTGACCATGCGACGACCGTAGGTCCGGGCACCGACACTCAGACGTCGACGTCCTGGTGCCAGGACTCGGTGACGTAGGACGTGCGCCAGCCCCAGCTCTCGTACAGCGACGCGGCGCCGGTCGGGCTGTCGGCGTCGACCTCGAGCCCCACGCGGTCGCGGCCCCGCGCCGCCGCGTCACGGACGACGGCGAACAGCAGCGCCGTCGCCACGCCACGCCCGCGGGCTCGCCGGTCGGCGCCCAGGTACTCGATGTAGCTGCCCTCCTTGCCCGACGGGCCCGACGGCAGGACGGCGCCCACGAGGGCGCCCATCGGCTCGGGCGGCGCGTCGGGCCGCTGGGGGTCGGAGACGAACGCCAGCCACCAGTGGTCCCACCGGTGCCCGGGGTCCGAGCGCAGCCGCACCAGGAACTCGCCGAAGCTCTCCCGGTAGGAGTTGAAGTGGTCCTCGAACGCGCTCTCGAGCACCCGGTGCACGGTCTGCAGGTCCTCGGCGACGGGCATGCCGTCGTCGTGCGTCGCGACGCGCCGCACCGTCACGCCCGGTCGCGGGTCCGGCAGCACGCCCCGGTGCGCCTCCTCCGCCACGACGGGCCGGGACATCTGCAGCCACGAGCGGGCCTTGGCGTACCCGGCGGCGGCGAGCCAGCCCTGCTGGGTCGTGTCGCCCGCGAACGCGCCGGCGTCGAGCTGGGTGCGGTGCACCCCGCGCTGCGCCGCGAGCTCCCTCCCCTGTCGCGCCGCCCAGGCGTAGCCCGCGGCCGCCAGGTCGTCGGCCGCCGGGGTCGCGCGGTCGACGTCGACCCCCACGACGACGCGGCCCGCGGCACGGTCGTGCGCCCACGCCCAGCCCTGGACCACACCCTCGGGGTCGCGCGCCACGACCTGGCGGCGCGTCCACGACACCGGGCCCGCCACCTCCGCGGCGAGCGCGTCCTGGTTCACGACCGACGAGCCCGTGAACGGGGCGGCGACGGCCCCGCGCAGCTCGCCGAGGCGAGGCAGGTCGGCCAGGTCGGGGGCCGACGTCGTCCAGCCGTCAGGCAGGGGCAGGTGCTCGAGGTTCTCGGAGGTCACGCGTCCCATTGTCGCAAAGGGTCCCTTGAGCTCCCCATGACCGCCTCGTCACGAAGCCCCGCGCGAGCCCGCCGGGACGTCACCCGAAGGCCATCACCTGCTGCAGCAGCTCGGGGAGGCGGCGGTCGTAGGTCCGGGCGCCCCAGCGCACGCCCAGCAGCAGCACGAGCACGCCGGTGACGAGCCCGACGCCGAGCGCCGCCCAGCCGAGGGCCGCCTGGGGCAGCAGGATCGCGGGCAGGGCGAGCGCGAGCGTGGGCACGCTCACCGCGAGGATGATCCCCATCGTCGCCATCTGGGCGAGCATCGTCGCCATCGTGGCGCCCTGCGGCGACTTGAACGGGCTCTCCCCCGGCTTCGGCACGGGGTAGACGAGCCGCGCGGACACGGCGCTCGAGATCCCGAGCGACGCGCCCAGCGTGCCGGCCGTGAGGCCGAGCATGGCGGGCAGCGCGTCCCAGCGGCCGGCGACGGCGCACCCGACCACGGCGAACGCGACGCACAGGGGCAGCCCCGCCACCAGCACGGGCAGCACGCGGCCCCACCGGTCGGTCCTCCCCCGGACGCCGGTCGCGACGTGCAGCGCGAACGCGGTGTTGTCGTAGCCGACGTCGTTCGAGATGCCGAAGCCGAGCAGCCACGCCGCCAGGGGCGCCATGAGGAGCAGGATCACCCCGCCCGCGCCGTTCGTCGTCCCGACGGCGAGCAGCACCAGCGGCAGCAGCGGCACCATCGCGATCGACGCGGCGTACCGGGGGTCGCGCACCCAGTAGGTCGCGGTCCGCGCGGCGACCGCCCCCAGCGGCGTGGCGGGCAGCCGGCCGAACCAGCCGAGACCCTTGGCCGCCGTGGCCGACGAGCCGCCGCCGTGCGGCGTCACGAGCTCGCGGGCGAGCGCCCGGTCCCACACGACCCAGGCGAGGGCGAGCGTGGCCAGGCAGATCGCGACCCGGGCCACGAGGAGGGCCCACGCGCCGTCGTGGACCGCCGAGGCCAGGGCCCACGGCGCCCCCAGCGGCGTCCAGCCCACGACGCCGGCCAGCGGCGCGATCGCCGCCCCCAGCGCGTCCGCGCCGGCCCCGTCCACGGTCACCTCGACGCCGTCCGCCAGCCAGCCGACCGCGGGCCCGATCAGCAGGAGCGGCACCACGGCGACGATCGCCAGCACCTCGCGGTACCGCCGCGAGTCGAGCAGCGGCGCGAGGGCGGTCGTCGCCGCCCGGGAGCCCACGACGCACAGCGCGGTGGCGAGGACGCCGCCGACCAGCGCCGCGACGAGCGCGGCCGGCTGCCGCCACCAGGCGAAGGAGACGCCCAGCGCGCCGAGCGTCGTGACCGCCGCGGGGATCGACACGAGCCCCGCCAGCGCGAGCCCGGCCAGCAGCGTGCGCCGCGGGATGGCGAAGGTGACGAAGCGCCGCGGGTCGAGGGTCGCGTCGACCCCGAACGCGAAGACGGGCACGACCCACCACGCGAGGACCACGAGCGCGCCCGCCAGGGTGAGGACGTGGCCCGTGACGACCGGGTCCGCGGTGCCTCCGGCCACGGCGGCGGCCACCACCAGGACCAGCACGCCGAGCCCGTACAGGGACCCGATCACCAGCCCGATCGTCTGCCACACGCTCCGGCGGAACGTGTTGGCCAGGAGGGTCAGCTTGAGGCGGACGAGCTGCGCAACCACGCCAGTCCCTCCGACTCCCGACGGCCGCCGACGAGGTCGACGAAGCGGTCCTCGAGGCTCTGCTCCCCGCGCACGTCGGCGACGGTGCCGGCCGCGAGCACGTGCCCGCCGGCGATGACCGCCACGTGCGAGCACATCCGCTGCACCAGGTCCATGACGTGGCTCGACACGACGACCGTGCCGCCGTCGGCCACGTACCCGTGCAGGATGTCGCGGATGTTCGCGGCGCTGACGGGGTCGACCGCTTCGAACGGCTCGTCCAGCACGAGCACGCGCGGCGCGTGGATCATCGCCGACGCCAGGCCGATCTTCTTCGTCATGCCGGCGGAGTAGTCGACGACGAACGTGTCGCGGTCGCCGACGAGGTCCATCGCCTGCAGCAGGTCCTCGGTGCGCTCCGCGACCGTGGCCCGGTCCAGCCCGCGCAGCAGGCCCGCGTAGGTGAGGAGCTGCGCGCCGGTGAGCCGGTCGAACAGCCGCACGCCGTCCGGCAGCACGCCGAGCGCGGCCTTCGCCTCCTCGGGCCGGGCCCACAGGTCCGTGCCGTGGACGTGCACGGTGCCGAAGTCGGGCCGCAGCAGGCCGGTCGCCATCGACAGGGACGTCGTCTTGCCCGCGCCGTTGGGGCCGACGAGGCCGAAGAACGAGCCGGTCGGGACGTCGAGGTCCACGCCGGCGACGGCGATCTTCTGGCCGAACCGCTTCCACAGGCCGCGCAGGCTCAGGGCGGCGGCGAGGTCGGGCGGAGGGACGGGGGCGGGGGCGGCGGGCGGCGGCCCGGTCTGGTCGCTCACGGGTCAACCGTAGTGCGCGGAGCGCCGCGTGGGGGCTGGGACGTGTCGGTGCCCCATGACACCGTGTGGCGCATGACGACGAGCCTCGCAGTGATCCTCATCCTCGGCGCCCTGGGCGTAGGAGTGCTGGTGGGGTGGCTGGGGCACGCGACCCGCGCCCCGAGGGCGGGCCGGTCCGACGAGCTCCAGCGGGTCCAGGAGCACGGCGAGCTCGAGGTCCTGCGGCGCGACGCCGCCGAGCTGCGCAGCCGCCTCGGGCAGGCGACGCAGGAGAGCGAGCGCCGGCTGGCGGAGCAGCGCGCGCAGTCCCGCGAGGAGGCGGACCGGCGCGTGACGGAGGCGCGCGAGCAGGCCGACCGGCTGCTCACCCAGGTGCGCGAGCACCTCGAGGAGCAGCTCGCCGAGGCCAAGGGCGACCAGGAGGCCGCGGCACAGCGGTTCCGCGCGCTGGCCAACGACGTCCTCACGGCGAACCAGAAGCAGTTCCTCGACCTCGCGGACGAGCGGCTGCGGCGCAGCACGCAGAAGAACGACGAGACGCTCGCGCAGCGTGAGCAGGCGATCCGCGCGCTGCTCGACCCGATGAGCAAGACCCTCGACAAGGTCAATGCCCGCGTCGACACCGCCGAGCAGGCGCGCCTCCAGGGACACACGGCCCTCACGGAGCAGCTGCGCCAGCTCGAGACGGTCAACTCGCAGCTGCGCGTCGGCACCAGCGACCTCGTCTCGGCGCTGCGGTCCAACCAGACGCGCGGCGTGTGGGGCGAGCTCCAGCTGAAGCGCGTGGTCGAGGCCGCCGGGATGGTGGACCACGTCGACTTCGAGGCGCAGGTGCACCGCACGACGGCCGAGGGCGACACCCTGATCCCCGACCTGGTCGTCAGCCTGGCGGGTGGCAAGAACATCGTGGTCGACGCCAAGGTGCCGCTCAGCGCGTACCTGCGCGCCCAGCAGGCGGAGAGCCCCGCCGACGGCGACAAGGAGCTCGACGCCCACGCCAAGGACCTCGCCAAGCACGTGGACGTGCTGGCGGGCAAGGCCTACTGGGCGCAGTTCGACGCGGCGCCCGAGTTCGTGGTGCTGTTCGTCCCGGCCGAGCCCATCCTGGCGGCGGCGGTCGAGCGCCAGCCCGACCTGCTCGAGACGGCGATCCGCAAGCGGGTGCTCGTCGCCACCCCGATGACGCTCGTCGCCATGCTGCGCACCGTGGCGTACGCGTGGCAGCAGGACGCCATCGCCGAGGACGCGCAGAAGGTGCTGCAGACCGGCAAGGAGCTCTACGCGCGCATCGTCACGATGACCAAGAGCATCACCAAGCTCGGTCAGTCGATGACCGCCGCGACCAAGCACTACAACTCGTTCGTCGGGTCGCTGGAGACCCGCGTGCTGCCGCAGGCGCGGCGGATGGTCGAGCTCAAGGTCGTGGACGCGGGCCAGGCCATCGAGCCGCTCAAGGCGGTCGAGGACACGACCCGCGCGGTCACCAAGCCCGAGCTGCTGGCGGTCGAGGAGGGCCTGGTCGTCGACCTCGGCACCCTGACCGCGGACGGGGACCGCGACGACTCGGTCGAGTCGCTCGTCGACGCCGCGCAGCGCGACCTCGAGCGCGCGGCCGGGGCCGAGGAGAAGGGCGAGTCGGCCGCCGGCTGAGCCGCGCGACCGGCGGCGTCAGGCCGGCTCGACGGGCAGCGCGGTCCGCGCGCCGCGACGGGGGCGCTTCTCCTCGTGGCCCGCGGCCTTGAGGCCGCGCGCCAGCTCGCGCGGCAGGGAGAACATCAGGTCCTCGGTGGCGGTGCGGACCTCCTCGACCGCGCCGAAGCCGTGGCTGTCCAGGTGCGCGATGACGTCCTGCACGAGGATCTCCGGCACCGACGCGCCGGACGTGACGCCCACCGTCGTCGCGCCGTCGAGCCAGGCGTCCTCGATCTCGGTCGCGCGGTCCACCCGGTACGCGGTGCGGGCGCCGGCCTGCAGCGCCACCTCGACCAGCCGCACCGAGTTCGACGAGTTCGCGGAGCCCACGACGACGACGACGTCGCACTCCGGGGCCAGCTTCTTCACCGCGACCTGGCGGTTCTGCGTGGCGTAGCAGATGTCGTCGCTGGGCGGGTCCTGCATCTCGGGGAACCGGTCGCGCAGGCGGCGCACGGTCTCCATCGTCTCGTCCACGGACAGGGTGGTCTGCGAGATCCAGACGACCTTGTGCGGGTCGCGGACCTGCACCTGGTCGACCTCGTCCGGGGAGTTGACGACCTGCACGTGGTCGGGCGCCTCGCCGGCGGTGCCCTCGACCTCCTCGTGGCCGGTGTGGCCGATGAGGAGGATGTCGTAGTCGTCCTTGGCGAACCGGACGGCCTCCTTGTGCACCTTCGTCACCAGCGGGCAGGTGGCGTCGATGGTGTCGAGGCTGCGGGCCGCGGCGGACGCGCGGACCGCGGGCGAGACGCCGTGCGCGGAGAAGACGAGCCGCGCGCCCTCGGGCACCTCGTCCGTCTCGTTGACGAAGATCGCGCCGCGGTCGCGCAGCGTCTCGACCACGTGCTTGTTGTGCACGATCTCCTTGCGCACGTACACGGGCGCGCCGTACGTCTCGAGCGCCTTCTCCACCGCGACCACCGCACGGTCCACCCCCGCGCAGTAGCCGCGGGGCGCGGCGAGGAGCACGCGCTTGGTGGTCGTCGGGGTGGCGGGGGCCGGGCTGGTCACAGTCACGCGGCCAGTCTAGGTGGGCGGGTGTGGACGTCCTGTGACGGGCGCCTGACGGCCGTCCGAGGAGCTCGTCGGGGGCGTGGGGCATGCTGGACGGCGTGTCGGACACGTCCCAGCCGGAATCCCGGACCACAGCCCAGCCGCAGCCCCTGCCCGAGCTCGCCCGCGACACGACCGCGGAGCGCCCGTGGCCGGTGCGGCTGCTGTCCGCGAAGATCCGGGACTACGTCGCGAGGATGTCGTCGGTCTGGGTCGAGGGCCAGGTCGTGGAGCACACCTACCGCCCCCGGGCGGGGATGCAGTTCGTCACGCTGCGCGACACCGACGCCGAGGCCTCGCTGCCCGTGCACCTGCTGTCGCGGATCTACGAGGGTCTCCACCACAAGCCCGAGGTGGGCGACCACGTCGTGGTGCAGGCCAAGCCCGAGTTCTGGGTCAAGACCGGTCGCCTGTCGATGCGCGCGACGGCGGTGCGCCAGGTGGGCGTCGGCGAGCTGCTCGCACGCATCGACCAGCTCCGCCGCGTGCTCGCGGCCGAGGGCCTGTTCGACCTCGACCGCAAGCGCCCTCTGCCGTTCCTGCCCGCCGTCGTGGGCCTCGTCTGCGGGCGCGAGTCGAAGGCCGAGCACGACGTCGTCGTGAACGCGCGCGCCCGCTGGCCGCAGGTGCGGTTCGAGATCCGCGAGGTCGCGGTGCAGGGCGTCGACGCCGTGCGCGAGGTGAGCGGCGCGATCGCCGATCTCGACGCCCGGCCGGAGGTCGAGGTGATCGTCGTGGCGCGCGGCGGCGGCTCGGTGGAGGACCTGCTGCCGTTCAGCAACGAGGCCCTGGTGCGGGCGGCCGCAGCCTGCACGACGCCGCTGGTCAGCGCCATCGGGCACGAGACCGACACCCCGCTGCTGGACCTCGTCGCCGACCACCGCGCGTCGACCCCGACGGACGCCGCGAAGCAGGTCGTGCCCGACGTCGCCGAGGAGCGGCTGCGCCTCGACCAGGCGCGCCGGCGGATGCGCGCCACGGTCTCGGCCCGGGTGGAGCGGGAGCAGCACGGCCTCGACGCGCTGCGGTCGCGGCCGGTGCTGGCCCGGCCCCAGACGACGGTCGACCTCCGCGAGCGCGAGATCGCCCAGCTCGTGCGGCACGCCCGCCACCGGCTGGACGCCGCGCTGCTGCGCGCCGCGGGCGAGGTCGGGCGGCTCGAGGCCCAGGTCCGCGCGCTCTCGCCGCAGGCCACGCTCGAGCGCGGGTACGCCGTCGTGCAGCGCGGGGACGGGCACGTGGTGCGCGCGGCCCGCGACGTCGCGACCGGCGACGCGGTGCACGTGCGCGTCGCCGAGGGATCGCTGGAGGCCGCCGTCACCGCGACGGCCGCACCCGCGCAGCCCGCCTGAACCGGTCCGCGAGCCGGCCGAACGCCGCGGCCAGCTCGTCCCCCTCGAGCACCTCGACGTCCATCCCGAGCTGTGTGATCCACAGGGCGAGCCGGTCGGGGTCGTCGCTGCCGACCTCGACCCGGCAGCTGGACGGCCCGGTCTCCTCCACCTCGAGCGGGGAGCCGACCTTCGCGACGACCTCCGCGGCCGATGCGTGCACGAGGATCCTGGCCCGGTAGCGCCACGTCGCCCGGCCCACCCGCGCCACGACGTGCCGCAGCACCACGTCCTCGGGGATGACGCGCGGCCGGAACCGCGACCCGGTGGGCGGGCGCAGCGCGATCCGGTCGGCACGGAAGACGCGCCAGTCCAGGCGGTCGAGGTCCCAGGCCAGCAGGTACCAGCGCGACCCCCAGCGCACCAGGCGGTGCGGTTCCGTGTGCCGGGACGACTCGGAACCGTCGTGGGTGGTGTAGCGGAACCGGAGCCGTTCGCCGGCCCGGATCGCGGCGGCGACACCACCGAGCACCTCCAGGTCGGGCGCTGGGTCCCCGTCCGGCACGACGCTCGTCGCCTCCCGGACGGCCTCGACGCGCCGCCGCAGGTGCGCGGGCATCACCTGCTCGACCTTCGCGAGCGCGGTGAGGGCGGTCTCCCCCTCGCCGAGCGGCCCGTGCGCGGCCGCGGTGAGCCCGATCGCGACCGCCACCGCCTCGTCGTCGTCCAGCACCAGCGGCGGCATCGCCGACCCGGCGGCGAGCCGGTACCCGCCGGCGACCCCGGGCCGGGCCTCGACGGGGTAGCCGAGCGAGCGCAGCTTGCCGACGTCGGTGCGCACGGTGCGGGTGCTCACCCCGAGCCGCTCGGCGAGGTCTCCGCTGGTCCAGTCGCGCCGCAGCTGCAGCAGGGACAGGAGCTGGAGGAGCCGGGCCGAGGTCTCGAGCATGTTCGGAGCATCTCACCCATCGCGGAAGCAAGTCTTCCGCGATTGCTGCGAGCGTGGAGCCATGACCGAGAACACCGCAGACACCGCCCTCGTCCCCTTCCGCGTCGAGGTCCCGCAGGCGGACCTCGACGACCTGCGCGACCGGCTGGCCCGCACCCGCTGGCCCCTGCCCGTGCCCGGCCGCGACGACCGCACGGACTTCGGCCGCGGCATCCCCCTGCCGTACCTGCGCGAGCTGGCCGCCTACTGGCGCGACGACTTCGACTGGCGCGCGCAGGAGGCCGCCCTGAACGCGCACGAGCAGGTCACGACCGTCGTCGACGGCCAGACCTTCCACGTCGTGCACGCCCGCTCCGCGGACCCGGACGCGATCCCGCTGCTCCTGTGCCACGGGTGGCCGGGGTCGTTCGTCGAGTACCAGCGCCTGATCCCGCTGCTCACGGACACGTTCCACGTCGTCGTCCCGTCCCTGCCCGGGTTCGGCTTCTCGACGCCGCTGTCCGGCACCGGCTGGGAGGTGGCGCGCACCACCGAGGCCTACGCCGAGATCATGACCCGCCTCGGGTACGACCGGTTCGCCGTGCACGGCACCGACATCGGGGCCGGCACCACCGGCCGCCTGGCGGGCCTGTACCCCCAGCGCGTGATCGGCACCCACGTCGGGAGCGACGGCCGGTCGCTCGGCATGGTGGGCACCGCGTATCCCGCTCCCGACGGGCTGACCGACGACGAGGTGGCGCAGATCGACGCGGTCCGCGCGCGCGACGCCGCCGAGCACGGCTACTTCGAGATGCAGAACCACCGCCCCGACACGATCGGCGCAGCCCTCACCGACTCGCCGGTCGGTCAGCTCGCCTGGGTCGCGGAGAAGTTCCAGACCTGGACCAACCCCGCGCACCCCACGCCTGCGGAGTCCGTCGACCGCGACCAGCTCCTGGCCAACGTGTCGCTGTACTGGTTCACCCGCAGCGGGGCGTCGAGCGCCCAGTTCTACTACGAGGCGTCGCACTCCGGGCTCGACTGGCTCTCCGCCTCCGACGTCCCGTCCGCGTGGTCCGTGTTCGACACGCACCCGCTCATGGCGAAGGTGTTCAACGGCTGGGGCGCGATCGACCAGTGGGTGGAGCACGCCGAGGGCGGGCACTTCCCCGCGATGGAGGAGCCCGAGCTGCTCGCCGCGGACCTGCGCGCCTTCTTCAGCGGCCGGTCGTGACCGGCGCCCGAACCTCCGACGCGCGTCACCGTGCGCGGGCGACCCGCCCCTCGTCCCAGACGGGCTCGGGCGTCTCGCGCACGGTGCCGTCCGCGCCGAACACCAGGAACCGGTCGAACGAGCGCGCGAACCAGCGGTCGTGCGTGACGGCGAGGACGGTGCCGTCGAACGCCTCCAGGCCGTCCTGCAGCGCCTCGGCGCTGGCCAGGTCGAGGTTGTCCGTCGGCTCGTCGAGCAGCAGCGCGGTGCAGCCGGCGAGCTCGAGCAGCAGGATCTGGAACCGCGCCTGCTGCCCGCCCGACAGGCGGTCGAACGCGCGGTCCGCGGCGACGGTCAGCTCGTAGCGGCGCAGCACGGACATCGCCGCCCCGCGGTCGCGGGCGTGGTCCTCCCACAGGATCTGGGTGAGCGTGCGCCCGAACAGCTCCGGGTGGGCGTGGGTCTGCGCGAAGACGCCGGGCACGACGCGCGCGCCGAGGCGCCACTCGCCCGTGTGCGCGACGTCGTCGCCCCCGAGCAGCCGCAGGAAGTGCGACTTGCCGGAACCGTTCGACCCGAGGACCGCGACCCGCTCGCCATAGAAGACCTCCAGGTCGAACGGCTGCATGAGCCCCGTGAGCCCGAGCCGCTCGCAGGTCAGCGCGCGCACCCCCGTCCGGCCGCCGCGCAGGCGCATCCGGATGTCCTGCTCGCGCGGGGGCTCGGGAGGCGGGCCGGCCTCCTCGAACTTGCTCAGGCGGGTCTGCGCGGCGCGGTAGCGCGACGCCATCGCGTCGCTGTTCGCGGCCGCCTGGCGCAGCTCGCGCACCAGCCGCACCAGCTGGGCGTGCTTCTCGTCCCAGCGCCGGCGCAGCTCCTCGAACCGCGCGAACCGCTCGCGCCGCGCCTCGTGGAACGTGGCGAAGCCGCCGCCGTGCACCCAGGCGTCGGCGCCGGACGGCGCGGGCTCGAGGGAGACGATGCGGTCGGCGACGCGCGCCAGCAGCTCGCGGTCGTGCGAGACGAACAGGACGGTCTTGCGGGTGGCCCGCAGCTGGTCCTCGAGCCACCGCTTGCCGGGCACGTCGAGGTAGTTGTCGGGCTCGTCGAGCAGCAGCACCTCGTCCGGCCCGCGCAGCAGCGCCTCCAGGACGAGCCGCTTCTGCTCGCCGCCGGACAGGGTGCGCACCTCGCGCCACCGCGCCTGCTCGTACGGGACGCCGAGCGCGGCGACGGTGCACACGTCCCACAGCGTCTCGGCCTCGTAGCCCTGCGCCTCGGCCCAGTCGGCGAGCGCCTGCGCGTAGGCGAGCTGCGCGGGCTCGTCGTCGACCTCCATGATCGCCAGCTCTGCGGCGTCGACGGCGCGCGCGGCGTCGCGCACCCGCGGCGGCGCGACGTCGACGAGCAGGTCGCGCACGGTCGTCTCGTCCCGCACGGAGCCGACGAACTGCCGCATGACGCCGAGCCCGCCCGTCACGGTGACGGAGCCCGCCTGCGGTACCAGGTCGCCCGACAGCAGGCGCAGCAGGGTGGTCTTCCCGGAGCCGTTGGGGCCGACGAGAGCCGTGGCGCTGCCCTCGGGGACGCGGAACGAGACGTCGTCGAGCAGCGTGCGCCCGTCCGGCAGCACGTGCTCGACGTGCGCCACCTCCAGATGACCCATGCCGCGCACGCTGCCCGACCGCCGGGCCGCCCGCAAGGCATTTCCGCCCGCAGCGCGGACGACGTCGGCGGCCTGTCGGCGAGGTGATGTTGACTGTCCCCCGTGACCGATGCGAACCCCGGTGCCCCCGACCTGCCCGCCGACGTCTCCGCCCTGACGTACGAAGCCGCCCGCGACGAGCTCGTCCAGGTGGTCGCCCGGCTGGAGGCCGGCAGCGAGCCCCTCGAGGAGTCGCTCGCACTCTGGGAGCGTGGCGAGGCGCTGGCGGCGCGCTGCCAGCAGTGGCTCGACGGCGCGCGCGAGCGGCTCGCGGCGGCGCAGGCGGCCTCGTCCGCTGCCGACGCCACCACCGAGGACGAGGAGGAGGACGCGTGAGCGCGCACGTCCTCGCGGTGGGCGAGGCGCTGGTCGACGTCGTGCACCGGCCCGACGGGACCAGCGAGGAGCACGCGGGCGGCAGCCTCGCGAACGTCGCCCTCACCCTCGGCCGCCTCGGCCGCGACGTGCGGCTGGCGACCTGGCTCGGTCGGGACACGCGCGGCGACGACGTCCGGTCGTGGCTCGCAGGGTCCCGCGTCGCCCTGGCCCCCGGCAGCGACGGCGCGTCGCGCACGAGCGTCGCGCAGGCGACGCTGGACGAGGCGGGCGCCGCGACCTACGAGTTCGACCTCGACTGGCAGGTCCCTGCCGGCGCGGGTGCCGGCGACGACACGCTGGCCGTGCACACCGGCTCCATCGCCGCGATGCTCCCGCCCGGGGACGCCGACGTGCGGGAGCTGGTGGAGGTCGCCCGGGCGACGTCGACAGTGACCTATGACCCCAACGCGAGGCCCGCGATCATGGGCGACGCCGACGTCGTACGGCCGCGGGTCGAGGAGATCGTCGCGCTCTCGGACGTGGTGAAGGTCAGCGACGAGGACCTGGCGTGGCTGTACCCGGGCCGCGAGCCGCTGGACGTCGCGCGCGCCTGGCAGGCCACCGGGCCGGCGGTCGTCGTGGTGACGTTCGGCGGCGAGGGTGCGACGGCGGTGACGGCGGCCGGCGAGGTCGCCGTCGCGGCCCCGCGGGTCGACGTGGTCGACACCGTCGGTGCGGGCGACTCGTTCATGGGCGCCCTCCTGGACTGGCTGTGGGGCGCGGACCTGCTGGGCGCGGCCCGGAGGGACGCGCTGCGCGCCATCGACCGCGCGGCGACGGCACGGATGCTCGTGCGCGCCGTGGCCGTGGCCGCCGTGACCGTCTCCCGGGCCGGCGCGAACCCGCCGTGGCCGCACGATCTCATCGGGCCGGACCGCGTGCGGGTCGGCGAGCACGGAACAGACGAGCACGGAACAGACGAGCACGGAGCAGAGGAGCACTCATGACCCTGACCCCCACCGAGGCCTGGACCCGCCTGCGGGCCGGCAACGGCCGCTTCGTCCGCGACGAGCCGGAGCACCCCGACCAGGACGCCGTCCGCCGCCACGAGCTGCGCACGGTGCAGCACCCGCACACGGTGATCTTCGGGTGCTCCGACTCCCGGGTGGCGGCCGAGATCATCTTCGACCAGGGCCTGGGCGACGTCTTCGTGGTGCGCACCGCCGGCCACGTGGTGGACACGACCGTGCTCGGCTCCATCGAGTACGGCACGGAGGTGCTGCACACGCCGCTCGTGGTGGTGCTGGGGCACGACTCGTGCGGCGCCGTCGCGGCGACGGCGCACACCCTCGCGACCGGCGAGCAGCCCCCGGGGTTCGTGCGCGCCGTGGTCGACAAGGTCATCCCGTCGGTGGCGGAGCTCACCAGCCGGCAGGGCGTCACCGGGCCGATCGACCCGGACGTGCTGCGCACGGAGCACGTCAAGCACACCGTCGCGCTGCTGCGCGGCTACTCGGCCGCGATCGGCACGGCCGTCGACGAGGGTCGCCTGGCCGTGGTCGGCGTCGTCTACGACCTGGACGACGGCAGCGCGCGCCTCGTGGCGGTCGACGGCGAGGTCGGCGAGCAGCCGGCCGCCGCCTGACCTCCGCCTGACCGTGACGAGCGGGTGGCCCCGCCCGCTCAGGCCCGTGCGGCGGCCGCCAGCAACCGCCGCACGGTGCCGAGGGTGCGTGTCGTGGCGACCCCGCCGGTGAGCCGCTCGACGACGGAGTTCGGGTCGCCGCCCGTCCCCGGGCCGCCCCGCACGACGGCGAGCACCACGCCCGGTCGGGCGGCGACGAGGTCGAGCAGGTCGCGCGGGTCCGTCCAGGGCAGGTCGACGGTCAGCGGCTCACCGCCGTCCACGAAGGTCAGGGTGTCCCGGTACGTCCGCTCGTCGCGGGTGAGCGCGAACGGGTCTCCGTCGATCGCCGCCGCCACGTCGTCGAGCGGGCGCACCAGCGCGGGGTGCGCGTAGCCGGACCGCTCGGCAAGCCGCGGGGCGGCGGCCCGCACCACCCGCTCGGCCGCGGTGGGGTCGCCGCCCCCGTCGGGCTCCCCCGGGTCGAGCAGCACGGTGCCGTTGGTCTGGAACGACCGCACCGACCGCGCGCCCGCGTCCAGCAGCGCGGCCTCCAGCTCGGCGCGCACCGGGCTGCCGCGGTGTCCCAGGTTCATCGCGCGGTAGAGCACCACGTGGGTGAACGTCACCCCGCGATCCTCCCGCGCCGCACCGACGACCGCACCGACGACCGCCCCGAGAACGCACCGCGTCGGAGTGATCCGGCTCACGACGGAACGCCCGCGCGGGTGCGGCACGATAGAGGCATGACTTCCGACACCGTCGTCCCCGGCGCGTCCGGCGCGGGCGAGACCGAGTACCGCATCGAGCACGACACGATGGGCGAGGTGCGCGTCCCCGCGCACGCGCTCTACCGCGCGCAGACGCAGCGGGCCGTGGAGAACTTCCCGATCTCCGGCACCCCCCTCGAGCGCGGGCACATCGAGGCCCTGGCGCGCGTCAAGAAGGCCGCCGCGCGGGCGAACGCCGAGCTGGGCGTGCTCGACCAGGACGTCGCGGACGCCATCGTCGCCGCGGCCGACGAGGTCGCCTCGGGCGCGCACGACGCGCACTTCCCCGTCGACGTCTTCCAGACCGGCTCGGGCACGTCGTCGAACATGAACACCAACGAGGTGCTGGCCACGCTGGCCACGCGCTCGCTCGGCAAGGACGTGCACCCGAACGACCACGTCAACGCCTCGCAGTCCTCCAACGACGTCTTCCCGACGTCGGTGCACGTCGCCGCCACCGCCGGCGCGATCCACGACCTGGTCCCGGCGCTGAAGCACCTGGCCGACGCGCTGGCCGCCAAGTCCGACGAGTTCGCGACCGTCGTGAAGTCCGGCCGCACGCACCTCATGGACGCCACCCCGGTCACGCTCGGCCAGGAGTTCGGCGGGTACGCCGCCGCGATCCGCTACGGCGTCGAGCGCGTCGAGGCGGCGCTGCCCCGCGCGGCCGAGGTCCCGCTGGGCGGCACCGCGGTCGGCACCGGCATCAACACGCCTGCCGGCTTCCCGCAGCGCGTCATCGAGCTGCTCCGCGAGGACACGGGCCTGCCGCTGACGGAGGCGCGCGACCACTTCGAGGCGCAGTCGGCGCGCGACGGTCTCGTCGAGCTCTCGGGCGCGCTGCGCACCATCGCCGTGTCGGTCACCAAGATCTGCAACGACCTGCGCTGGATGGGCTCGGGCCCGAACACCGGCCTGGGCGAGATCGCGATCCCCGACCTCCAGCCGGGCTCGTCGATCATGCCGGGCAAGGTCAACCCGGTGATCCCGGAGGCCGTGCTCATGGTGGCGGCCCGCGTGATCGGCAACGACGCCACCGTCGCCTGGGCGGGCGCGAGCGGCTCGTTCGAGCTCAACGTGCAGATCCCGGTGATCGCGCAGGGCGTGCTGGAGTCGATCCGCCTGCTCGCCAACGCGTCGCGCGCGCTCGCCGACAAGACGGTCTCCGGCATCACCGCCAACGTGGACCGGGCCCGCGCGTTCGCCGAGTCCTCGCCGTCGATCGTCACGCCGCTCAACCGCGTGATCGGTTACGAGGCCGCGGCCAAGGTCGCGAAGCACTCGGTCAAGCAGGGCCTCACGGTGCGCGAGGCCGTGATCGACCTCGGCTTCGTGGAGCGCGGCGAGGTCACGGAGGCCCAGCTCGACTCGGCCCTCGACGTCCTGTCGATGACGCGGCCCCCGCAGGCCTGACCCGAGCACGACGACGGCGGCAGTCCCGGAGAGCGGGGCTGCCGCCGTCGTCGTCCTCCCGCAACCTGGACTCGGGGTTGGTAAGGCTAACCTCACCTGCTACTGTCGGCGTACGCGGGGAGGCGCCCCTCGGGGCGCGGGGCTGGGGGGTTCCACCTGAGACGTGCGGCGCCTCCCCGCACAGCACGTCGTCACGCCGGACGACCGGGTGGTGGCTCAGTAGTCGCGCGGGTCCAGCCGGCGCAGCACGACGGCGAGCAGGCGGCCGAGCTCGGCACGCTCCGTCTCGGACAGGTCCACCAGGGCCGCGCGCTCGTGCTCGACCTGCCGCGGGAACAGCTCGTCGACGAGCTCCTCCCCCTCCACGGTCAGCGCCACCAGCACGCCCCGCTTGTCGCGCTCGTGCACGGCACGCTCCACCAGCCCGGCCCGCTCCAGCCGGTCGAGGCGCTTGGTGATCGACGCGCCCGGCGACCCCGTCATCGTGGTGATCTCGCCCGCCCGCAGCGGGCGGCCGGAGCGCCGCAGCGCCGTGAGGACGTCGAGCTCGGCACGCGTGACGTCGCGAGCCGCGAGGTCCCCGGACACCTCGACCTCCAGCAGGGCGGCGATCCGGCGCACCCGCGCGCCGACGTCGGCCGGGGACGTGTCGACACCGGGCAACCGCTCGGCCCACTGCGCGCGCACGCGCTCGATGTAGTCCACGGCGACAGGATAGAGGTCACACCGCTACTCCTTCCATGATGATTTACCTGTGAACTATCATGGTCGGCAATGCCTCCCACCTCCTCCCCCGTCCTGACGAGCGCCCGCGACGTGCTCGACCCCGCGCACCTGCGCTCCGCGCTCCGCGTCAACCCCGCCGACGCGACGCTCGCTGCCGCGCTGCGCGTGGGCGCCGCGGCCGCCGTCGTCCTCGCGCTCAGCGCCGCCGTGGGGCGCACCGACCTGGCGGCCTTCGCGTCCCTCGGGGCGCTCGTCATCCTGTACGGGCGGTACGAGCCGTACCGGCGCCGCGCGTCGCTGCTGGCCGGCGTCGCCGCCGTGTTCGTCGTGGCCTTCCTGCTCACGGCCTCCCTCACCGCCGCGGGCGCCCCCGTGCTCGTGGTCCTCGCGGTGGTGGCGCTCGTCGCCGGCGCGACGACGGCCCTGTGCACCCTGGTCCGCACCGGGCCTCCCGGGGCGAGCATCGTCGTCTTCGCCGCGGCGGGCGGCATGGTCGGCCCCCTGGCCTGGAGCGACGTCGGCGAACGGGGCGTCGCGTTCGCCCTCGGCGCCGCCGTGGCATGGGTCGTCGGGATGAGCGGCTGGCTCGTGCGCCCGAGCGCACCGGCGCGCCTGGCCGTCCGTCGGGCGGCGGACGCGGTGCGGAGGTCGCTCGACGCCGGCCCCGACGCCCCGGAGGCCGCGCGGGCCGCGTCGGCCGCCGTGGCCCGCGCCGGCGACGTGCTGGCCGACGACCTCTCCTCCCGGCGCACCCGCGACACCGCGCGGGTGCTCGCCGCCGAGCTGGCCGCGGTCGCCGCGGCGCTGGACGCGCCGTCCGCCGCCGCGCCGAGCACCTCGGCCGCGCCCGCCGACGCGCTGCCGGCGCGCCGCCGTCTGCGCGACGACGTCCGCGCGGGATGGCGCGTCCCCGGCTGGCGGCTCGCGGGCGTCCGCGTGGTGCTGGCGAGCGTCGTCGCCGGCGCGGGCACGCTCGCCGCCGGCCTGAGCCATCCCGCGTGGGCGCAGCTCGGCGCCACGGCCACGCTGCAGGGGGCGAGCACCCGCCACGCCGTGGTCCGCGCGCTGCAGCGCGGGGGCGGCACCGTGCTGGGGGCCCTGCTCGCCTGGCCGCTCCTCGCGGCGCACCTGTCGTTCGCCGCGACCTGCGTCGTCGTCGTGGTGCTGCAGGTCGTCACGGAGGTCGTCGTCGGGCGTCACTACGGCCTGGCGATGCTCACCATCACCCCGATGGCCCTGCTGATGACCTCGCTCGGCGGGTCCGTCGACCCCGCGGGGATCGCGGCCTCGCGCGCCCTCGACACCGTGCTCGGCGCCGTCGTCGGCGTGCTCGCCGTCGTCCTGGTGCACCCGCGCCGCCGGCCGGCGATGCCGGCAAAGGCCTGACCGGCGGCGCGGCGCGCCCCGTCAGATCTCCAGCGACTCCAGCATCTCGGTGACCAGCGCCGCGACGGGCGACCGCTCGGAGCGCGTCAGCGTCACGTGCGCGAACAGCGGGTGGCCCTTCATCGCCTCGATCACGGCCGCGACGCCGTCGTGCCGCCCGACCCGCAGGTTGTCGCGCTGCGCGACGTCGTGCGTGAGGACCACGCGCGAATCCTGCCCGATGCGCGACAGCACCGTGAGGAGCACGTTCCGCTCCAGGGACTGGGCCTCGTCGACGATGACGAACGCGTCGTGCAGCGACCGACCGCGGATGTGCGTCAGCGGCAGCACCTCGAGCATCTCGCGGTCGATCACCTCGTCGACGACATCGGGCGAGACGAGCGCGCCGAGCGTGTCGTACACGGCCTGGGCCCAGGGGTTCATCTTCTCGGACTCGGACCCGGGCAGGTAGCCGAGCTCCTGACCGCCCACGGCGTACAGCGGGCGGAACACGATGACCTTGCGGTGCTGCCGGCGCTCGAGCACCGCCTCCAGCCCGGCGCACAGCGCCAGCGCCGACTTGCCGGTGCCGGCGCGCCCGCCCAGCGACAGGATCCCCACCTCGGGGTCGAGCAGCAGGTCGATGGCGATGCGCTGCTCGGCGGAACGACCGTGCACGCCGAAGACGTCCTGGTCGCCGCGGACGAGCCGCACCGTCTTGTCGGGCGTCACGCGCCCGAGGGCGGAGCCGCCCGGCGAGTGGATCACCAGCCCGGTGTGGCACAGCAGCGGCGACGCGGCCTCGACCACCTCCGGGTCGAGGGCGGCCAGCTCCACCTCGCCCCCCTCGTACAGGGTGCCCACCTGCTCGTCGGCGACGTCGATCTCGCGCATCCCGGTCCAGCCGGAGTCGACGGCGAGCTCGTGGCGGTACTCCTCCGCGCGCAGGCCGACCGCCGACGCCTTGACCCGCATCGGCAGGTCCTTGGAGACGACGGTGACGTCGCGCCCCTCGGCCGCGAGGTTGGCCGCCACGGACAGGATCCGGGTGTCGTTGTCGCCCAGCCGGAACCCGGCGGGCAGCACCTGCGGGTCGGTGTGGTTGAGCTCCACGCGGAGCGTGCCGCCGGCGTCGCCGACGGGGATGGCGGCGTCGAGGCGGCCGTGCTTGAGGCGCAGGTCGTCGAGCATCCGCAGCGCGCTGCGGGCGAAGTAGCCGAGCTCGGCGTGGTGCCGCTTGGCCTCCAGCTCCGTGATGACGACGACCGGCAGGACGACGTCGTGCTCGGCGAAGCGGTGGATCGCCCGAGGGTCGGACAACAGCACGGACGTGTCGACGACGAACGTGCGCGGGGCGGTGCCGTCCGGGTCGACGGCGTCGACGGTGTCGCGCTCAGGGACGGGTGCAGTTCGGGCCACGGCGAGCTCCCTCCAGGTGGACGGGCGGCCGCCCCGGGGGCGCCGCGCGGCGCCGGACCGGAGCCGGCCCTCCCGCACGGAGCGTGAACCCCATCGGCTGGCCTCCCCGAGGACGGCTGGACACCGTCCCTGCCGCCAAACTACGACGCTGTGATTCGCGCCACCACCCCCACGTCGGCGGGTCGGGAAGTTGTCACCCGGCGTTCACGCCCCGGACCCCGCCGCGACGCACGCGGGCAGGGCGAGCACCATGGAGCCGTGACCCCGAACCCCTCCAGGCCCACCGACGACCCGACCGCCTGGGTCGTGCTGCTGCGCGGCGTGAACGTCGGCGGCTCGCGCCGCGTGAGCTCCGCCGACCTGCGCGAGGCCGCCGCCACCGCGGGCCTCACCGACCCCCGCACCTACGCCAACAGCGGGAACCTGGTCGCGGTGGGGCCGGCGGACGACGCCGACGTCGCCGAGCGCGTCACCGCCGCGCTCGCCGCGCAGCTCGGTGGCGACCTGCGCGCCGTCGCCCTGACGGCGGAGCGCGTGGCGGCGTTCCTCGCCGCCGACCCGTTCCCGGACGCCGTCGCCGACCACCCGGCCCAGGTGCAGGTGCACGTCTCCCCCGCACCCGTGGACGCCGACGCCCTCGCGCGGCTGGCCGAGGGCCGGCCCGAGCGGTTCGCCGTCGTCGACGGCGTGCTCTACGTGGACTACGTGGCGGGCATCGGCCGGTCGAAGCTCACCCCGGCGGCGATCGACAAGGCCGCCGGTACCTGGACCACCGCCCGGAACTGGAACACCCTGACCAAGCTGGTCGGGATGGCCCGCGAGGCGACCTGACGGACGCCGGGGCCGGGCACCCGCCACGGACGTTAGGCTGGCCCGCGGGTGAGCCGGGAAGTCTGGTCGGTGGCACCGGCTGCAACGCCGGGAGACCAGCGACCCCACGACCGGACAGGAGAAAGAACCCTGACCTCCGAGACCGCCACCCAGCCCCTCGGCACCCGGCTCCGCCGCTTCGCCTCCCGCGAGACCACGGGCGGGGCGCTCCTCATCGGCGCCGCCCTCCTCGCCCTGATCTGCGCGAACGCCCCGTGGCGCGAGTGGTACTTCGCCCTGTCCGAGGCGGTGCTCGGCTTCGACCGGCTGGGGCCGCTGTCCGTGCACCTCGACCTCACGGTCGCGGAGTGGGCGGCGGACGGCCTGCTCGCGATCTTCTTCTTCGTCGTCGGCGTGGAGCTCAAGCACGAGTTCGTCGCCGGCAGCCTCCGCAGCCCGAAGGAGGCGGGTGTGCCGATGCTCGCCGCCGTCGGGGGCATGGCGGTGCCCGCCGTCCTCTACTCGGTGATCGTCGTCGCGCTGGGCGAGCCCGGAGCTCTCCAGGGGTGGGCCATCCCCACGGCCACCGACATCGCCTTCGCGCTCGGCGTGCTGGCCGTGTTCGGCAAGGGCCTGCCCGCCGCGGTGCGCACGTTCCTGCTCACCCTCGCGGTGGTCGACGACCTGCTCGCGATCATCGTCATCGCCGTCTTCTACACGGAGTCCCTGAACTTCGGCTACCTCGCCGCCTCGCTCGCCGTGATCGTGGTGTTCGGGCTGGTCGTCCGGTCCCGGCGGCCGTACTGGTGGATGCTCGTGCCGCTCTTCGCGGTGGCCTGGGCGTTCATGCACGCCTCCGGGGTGCACGCGACCGTGGCCGGCGTGCTCATGGGCTTCACGGTGGCGGCCCGGCCCACCCACCGCGAGGCGGTCCCGCGCACGCACCGCTACGAGCGGGCGGTCAAGCCGTGGTCGCAGGGCGTCGCGCTGCCGGTCTTCGCGTTCTTCGCGGCCGGCGTGGACCTGGTCGACGGCGGCGGCGTCACCGAGATCCTCGGGCAGCCGGTGGTCCCGGCGATCACCGTCGGGCTCGTGGTGGGCAAGCTGATCGGGGTGCTGGGCACGACGGCGCTGGTCACGCGCCTCACCCCGCTCCGGCTCGCGCAGGGCATCGGCGTGCGCGACCTGCTGCCCGTCGGCTTCCTCGCCGGCATCGGGTTCACGGTGGCGCTGCTCGTGTCCGAGCTGTCGTTCGGGCACGCGTCGGAGCACACGGAGGGCGCCAAGGCCGCCATCCTGCTGGGGTCGGTGATCGCCGCGGTGCTCGGCGCCCTCACCCTGCGCTGGGACGCCCGGCGGGCCCGCACCTCCGACATGAACCTCGACGGCGTCGACGACGCCGTCGCCGACTTCATCGGGGACGAGAAGGACCGCAGGGAGCACTGAGGGCGGCCGCGGCGCGGGCAGGGACCCGCGGCGCGGTGCCGCCCGCGAGCGCCGGCTCCCGCTGTGCCACGGCGGCTGCCCCCGATGCCGTCCGCGGCGCGGGCGCGGCACGACGGCCGCGGGCGGCCCAGGCCGTGAGGACGCGGTCGACGACGAACCCGAGCAGCGTGCCCACGACGATCCCGACGGCGACGGCGAGCAGCGGGTGGTCGCCCAGCGGCTGGGCGGCCACCACCCCGAGCAGCACGGACCACGTCGCCCACGCCAGGGACGCGACGGCCGACAGGCCCATGAAACGGCGCCGCGAGAACCCGACCGCGCCCGCGGTGACGTTGACCGCCGTCCGCCCGACGGGCACGAAGCGCGCCCCGAGGACGACGGACGCGCCGCGCCGCTCGAAGGAGCGGGCCGCCCAGGCGACGGCGCGCTGCCCGCGCGGGCCGCGCAGGAACGGGACGCGCGACGTGCCCAGGGCCCGCCCGAGCGCGTAGGCCACCTGGTCGCCGCACCAGGCGCCGAGGGCCGCGACGAGGACCACGAGCGCGAGGTTCACGCCCTGTCCGGTCTCGGCGCCCACCGCCATCATGATGATCACGGTCTCGCCGGGCACGGGCGGGAAGAAGCCGTCCGCCGCGGTCGCCCCGAAGAGCGCGGGGAACGCCCAGGCGGACGACACGAGCGCGAACAGCGTGCTCTCCAGCTGCCCCCAGACCTGGGCCAACCCGGTGGCGATCGCGTCGATCATGCCTCCCACCCTGCGGCGCCGGCCCCGCCCGCGACCATGGGGTGTGCCCCCGGTTCGACCCTGGGGGAACCCTGAGGCGCCCCGGTCAGCCCGGCCGGCCGCCGACGCCGAGGAGCGCCTCGCGGCTGCGTGCCACCTGGTCGCGCAGGGCCTCGAGCAGCGCCGCGACGGCGGGTCGCCGCCACGACTCCGGGTGCACCACCGCCCAGTACGGCAGCCGGTCGCGCACCTCGCCCGGGAGCAGGCGCACCAGGTCGGCGTGCCGGTCGGCCATGAAGCACGGCAGGAACCCGACGCCCGCGCCCGCCCGGGTGGCCTCGACGTGCACGAAGACGTTGGTCGACGTGAGCGCGTCGCGCATCCCGGGTACCAGCCGCCTCGGGGCGTCGAGCGCGTCCACCTGCAGCATCGAGTTCACGAAGTAGACCAGCCCGTGGTCCGCGAGGTCCGCCACCGTCGCCGGGGCGCCGTGACGCGCGAGGTAGTCCCGCGACGCGTACATGCCGAGCTCGTAGTCGCCGAGCCGCACGGCCTTGGCGCGACCCACCTGCGGCTCGCCCACCACGACCTCCACGTCCACGCCGGAGCGGTGCTGCATGGCGTGCCGGGTGACGGTGACGAGCTCGACGGACAGGTCCGGGTGGCGGTTGCGCAGCGCGGCCACCGCGGGCGACGCGACGTAGGCGCTGAACCCGTCGGTCGCCGTCATCCGCACGACGCCGGTGACCGGGTCCGGCTCGCCGTCCGGCGTGGCGAGACCGGAGACGGCCGCGGCGACCGCCTCGGCGGTGCGCGCGGCCCGCTCCCCCAGCCGCGTCAGCTCCCAGCCGTCGGCGCCGCGCACCAGCACCCGGCCGCCGAGCGCGCGCTCGAGCGCGGCCACGTTGCGGGCGACGGTCGTGTGGTTGACGCCGAGCACCTCGGCCGCGGTGGTGTACCGGCCGGTGCGGGCGACCTCGAGCAGCACGAGGAGCTGGTCGGGCGAGGGCGGCGTCGTCGGCACGCCGGCACCCTACTGCCCGCCGCACCCGCTGTGCATCCGTGCACACCACGCGTGCTCGGTTGGGCGTTGCGCGCACACGGCCGGGACCGGCAGCATCCTCGGCGTCAGGTGGCGACGACGCCACGGTGTCAACGACGACACGGAGGAACCATGGCCGCGGGCCAGAGCACGGCGCCGGACGGCGCGACGCACGGCACGGGCGACGGCGGCAGCGACCGCTCGTTGCTCACCAGGATCGTGTCCGCCTCGATGGCCGGCACGGTCGTCGAGTGGTACGACTTCTTCCTCTACGCGACCGCCGCGGCGCTCGTGTTCGACAAGGTGCTGATGCCCGCCATGGGCAACCAGTACGACGGCATCATCGCCGCCTTCGTCACGTACGCGATCGGCTTCCTGGCCCGTCCGCTGGGCGGCGTGATCTTCGGGCACCTCGGCGACAGGCTGGGCCGCAAGCACACCCTCCAGGTCACGATCATGATGATCGGCGCCGCGACCGTGCTCATGGGCTGCCTGCCGAGCTACGACGCGATCGGCCTCGCGGCGCCCGCCCTGCTCGTGCTGCTGCGCTTCGTGCAGGGCATCGCGCTCGGCGGCGAGTGGGGCGGCGCCGTGCTGCTCGTCGCGGAGCACGCGCCGGACCGCAGCCGCGCCCAGTGGGCCGCGTGGCCGCAGGCCGCCGTGCCGGTGGGCAACCTGCTCGCGACCGCCGTGCTGTGGATCATGTCCACCACGCTGTCCGACGCCGCGTTCCTCTCCTGGGGCTGGCGCGTCGCCTTCTGGCTGTCGGCCGTCGTCGTGCTGGTCGGCTACTGGATCCGCACCACCATCACCGACGCCCCCATCTTCGAGGAGGCGAAGGCCGAGCTCGAGGAGGGCACGACGTCGGGCTACGGCGTCCGCGACGTCGTCCGGCGGTACCCGCGCGGCGTGCTCACCGGCATGGGCCTGCGGTTCGCGGAGAACATCATGTACTACCTGGTGGTGAGCTTCTCGATCGTCTACCTCGGCACCGGGCTCGGGATGGACACGGCGTCGATCCTTGGCGTCGTCGCGATCGCCCACGCCTTCCACTTCGTCGTGATCCTGTGGGTCGGGCGCCTGGCCGACCGCCTCGGCCGCAAGCCCGTGTACCTCGCCGGCGCGATCCTGGGCGGCACCTGGGGCCTGTGGGCGTTCCCCGCGTTCGGCACGAGGAGCACCGTCGTGGCGCTCGTCGTCATCATGGTCGGCCTGCTGTTCCACGCGCTCATGTACGCCGGGCAGCCCGCCATCATGGCCGAGATGTTCCCGACCCGGATGCGGTACTCGGGGGTGTCGATCTCCTACCAGGTGACGTCGATCGTCGCCGGCTCGCTGGCCCCGATCCTCGCCACCACCTGGCTCAAGACCACCGGCTCGTGGTGGCCCACCGCCGTCTACCTGCTCGTGGCCGGCGCGATCACCACCGTGGCCGTGCTGAGCATGCGCGAGACCCGCGGCATCTCCCTGCGCGACCTCGACGCCCGCGACCGCGAGACCGCCGGGGCGGCGGCATGACGGGCGGCTCCACCCGCCCGTCGCCCGGCGAGCGCACGCTCGCCGGGCGTCGGGCCCTGGTCACCGGCGGCGCCTCCGGCATCGGCGCGGCCTGCGCGCGGGAGCTCGCCGCGCGCGGCGCCGAGGTGGTCGTCGCGGACGTGGAGCCCGACGGCGCGAAGCGCCTCGCCGACGAGCTCGGCGGCGAGGCGTGGGTCGTCGACCTCGCGGACACCCGCGCCCTCGACGACCTGCGTCTCGACGTCGACGTCCTGGTGAACAACGCCGGGATCCAGCGCGTGAGCCCGGTGCAGGACTTCCCGCCCGACGACTTCCGGCTCGTCCACCGCCTCATGCTCGAGGCACCGTTCCTGCTGGTACGTGCGGCCCTGCCCCGCATGTACGCCCGCGGGTGGGGGCGGGTCGTCAACGTCTCGTCGGTGCACGGGCTCGTCGCCTCGCCGTTCAAGGCCGCGTACGTCTCCGCCAAGCACGGCCTCGAGGGGCTGTCCAAGACGGTCGCGCTCGAGGGCGGGCCGCACGGCGTCACCAGCGTCTGCGTGAACCCCGGCTACGTGCGCACCCCGCTCGTGGAGGCGCAGATCTCCGGCCAGGCCGCCGCGCACGGGATCCCCGAGGAGGAGGTGCTGGCCCGGGTGATCCTGGCCGAGCCGGCGGTGAAGCGCCTCGTGGAGCCGGAGGAGGTCGCGTCGCTGGTGGGGTGGCTCACCGGGCCGGACGCGTCGATGGTCACCGGCGCCTCGTGGACGATCGACGGCGGATGGAGCGCGCGATGACCGGGCTCGACAAGGTGGTCGCGTCGGCGGCCCAGGCCGTCGCCGATGTGCCGGACGGCGCCTCGCTCGCCGTCGGCGGCTTCGGTCTCTGCGGCAACCCGGTCGCCCTGATCGAGGCGCTGCTCGCCCGGGGCACCACCGGCTTGTCCGTGGTGAGCAACAACTGCGGCGTCGACGACTGGGGCCTCGGCCTGCTGCTGGGTGCCGGGCGCATCCGGAGGATGACCAGCTCGTACGTGGGCGAGAACAAGGAGTTCGAGCGGCAGTTCCTCGCCGGCGAGCTCGAGCTGGTGCTCACGCCGCAGGGCACGCTCGCAGAGCAGCTGCGCGCGGGCGGCGCCGGGATCGCCGGGTTCTGGACCCGCACCGGCGTGGGCACGCAGGTGGCCGACGGCGGCCTGCCGCGCCGGTACGACGGCGCGGGCGGCGTCGCGGTGGCCTCGCCGCGCAAGGAGGTCCGCACCTTCGCCTCCGGCGACGGCGCCGACGCCGAGTTCGTGCTCGAGGAGGCGATCACCACCGACTACGCCCTCGTGCACGCGGCGCGGGGCGACCGGCACGGCAACCTCGTGTTCCACCGTTCGGCCCGCAACTTCTCCCCCCTCGCCGCGATGGCGGGGCGCGTGTGCGTGGCGCAGGTCGAGGAGCTGGTGGAGCCCGGCGAGATCGACCCCGACGACGTGCACCTGCCCGGCGTGTACGTGCACCGCGTGGTGCACGTGCCCGGCGGCGAGAAGCGGATCGAGAAGCGCACCACCACCCCGACGTCCACCGCGACGCCGGGCCGAGAGGAGGGCTGAGCCGTGCCGCTCACCCGCGACGAGATGGCCGCGCGCGCCGCGGCGGAGCTGGCCGACGGCTGGTACGTGAACCTGGGCATCGGCCTGCCGACGCTCGTGCCGAACCACGTGCCCGCCGGCCGCCACCTCGTGCTCCAGTCCGAGAACGGCCTGCTCGGCGTCGGCCCCTACCCCGCCGAGGCCGACGTCGATCCCGACCTGATCAACGCCGGCAAGGAGACCGTCACCCTGCTGCCCGGCGCCTCCGTGTTCGACTCCGCGACCAGCTTCGGCATGATCCGCGGCGGCAAGATCGACGCGGCGATCCTCGGCGGCATGCAGGTGTCGGCCGCCGGCGACCTGGCCAACTGGATGATCCCCGGCAAGATGGTCAAGGGACCCGGCGGCGCGATGGACCTGGTGCACGGCGCGCGGCGCGTGATCGTGCTCATGGAGCACACCGCCCGCGACGGCTCTCCCAAGCTGCTGCCGGAGTGCACCCTCCCCCTCACCGGCCGCGGCGTGGTGCACCGTGTCATCACCGACATGGCGGTGCTCGACGTCGGCCCGACCGGCTTCGTGCTCCGCGAGCTCGCGCCCGGGGTCACCGTCGAGGACGTCGTGGCGGCCACCGGCGCCCCCCTCACGGTGTCCCTCGACGCCGTGCGGGCCGCGTGAGCCGCCCAGCTCTCAGGCGGCGGCCCGTCGCGAGCGGGCCACGAGCACGAGGGCGACCAGGACGCCGACCACGCTGACCACGGTCGCGACCCAGAACGCGGCCGAGTAGGCGCCGGCCGGGTCGGTCGCGCCGGCCGCCAGGAGGGCCGTGACCACCGGGGCGGCCGCCGCGGAGCCCACGGTGCGCACGACGCTGTTGAGGCCGGTCGCCGCGCCCGTCTCCGTGGGCGGCGACCAGGTCACGACGAGCTGCGCGCAGATCGCGTACCCGATGCCGTTGCCGAGGCCGAGCACGGAGAACGCCACGACGACGGCCCACGGCGTCGCGGGCCAGAGCGCCAGGCCGACCGCGCCGACGGCCATGACCCCCGCGGCGAGCGCCCCGGTGCCGCCCGGGCCGATCCGCCGCACCAGGGCCGGCGTGGCGCGGCCGCCGAGGAAGACGAGCACGGCGCTGGGGAGCATGGCCAGGCCGGACACGGTGACGCTCATCCCGTGGCCGTACCCGGTACCCGCGGGCGCCTGCATGAGGAGCGGGAGCGCGACGTAGCAGACGTAGGGCACGAAGCCCACGGCCACGGTGAGCAGGCTGACGAGCACGATCGGGCCGTGGCGGAAGGTGCGCACGTCCACGACGGGGGCCGCCGTGCGACGCTCGACGAGCACCAGCACGGCGAGCAGCGCCACGCCGACCAGGCCGACGACGAGGGTCCGCGCGGAGGTCCAGCCCCACGCGCCGCCCTGCGAGACGGCGAGCAGCACGCCGACGAGGCCGCCCGCGAGCAGCGCGATGCCGGGCCAGTCGGTCCGGCGCCGCACGGCGGGCGCGCCGCCGCGCGGCACCCACGCGGCCACCAGCGCGCCCGAGCCGAGGATCAGCACGGCGCCGAGGACGAACAGCCAGCGCCAGCCGAGGGCGTCGACGACCACGCCGCCCACGACGAGCGCGGCGCCCGCGCCGAGGCCGATCATCCCGGGGATCCACCCGAACGCTGCCGCGAGCCGCGGCCCGGTCAGCACGGACCGCGCGAGCGCCAGGGCCAGCGGGAAGGTCGCGGTGCTCACGCCCTGCACCACGCGGGCGGCGAGCAGGACGCCGAGCGTCGGGGCGGCGGCCGCCACGAGGGTCGCCGCGGCGAACACGACGATGGTGCCGAGCAGCACGCGACGGTGCCCGAACCGGTCGCCGAGGTTGCCGACCACGGGCGCGAGGACCGCCCCGGCGAGCAGGAACGCCGTGAGGATCCAGCCGGTGCCCTGCGCGGTCGCACCGAGCTCGCGGCCGAGCGTCGGCAGCGCCGGGACGACGAGCGTCTGCATCAGGGAGAAGGCGAGCACGGCGGCGCTCAGCGCGAAGGTCACGCGGCCGGGGTGCCGCACGACGGTGGCGTCGGCGGGCTGGCCGGGGGCGGCGTCGGGCGCCGGGCTGGACGGAGGCACGGTCGTGCTCGCTCTCTGTGGTGGGGGTGGCTGCGCCTCGTCGCGCGTGGCCGATCGAAACGGAACGGAATACTCGTTCCGATTCACTCTAGCACCGGGAAGGCGGCTACCGTGAGGCCATGCCCTCCGCCCCCGCCGACGACCGCGCCGACGACCGACCGCTCCCCGGCCGGCTGCGGGAGGCGCGCGCCAACGACACCGCCGTGCTCGCTGCGGCGCGCGAGGTCTTCGCGGCCCAGGGGCACGGCGCCTCCATGGCCGACGTCGCCCGGCACGCGGGCGTCGGCGTCGGCTCGGTCTACCGCCGCTACCCCACCAAGGAGGCCCTGGTCGAGGCGCTCCACGTGCAGGCGGTGCGCGAGGCGGCGCGGCTCGCGACCGAGGTGGCGGACCAGTGCGGGACCGACGCGGTGCCCGAGGCCGACGGCGCCGTCGGCACGTTCCTCGCGCGGCAGATCACCGGCGCGTCCGGCCCCATCCTCCGGCCGCCGGGAGCCGGCGGGCCCCTCCCCGCCGACCTCGCCGCGGCGACCCGCGACCTGCGCGTCGGCCTCGAGCGCCTGGTCGCGTACGACCGCACCGCAGGCCTGCTGCCGACCGGGTTCACCACCGCGGACGTCATGCAGCTCCTGCTGCACCTGCGCCCCACGCTCCCCTTCCCCCGCGCCGAGGCGGACGCCCTGCACCTGCGCTACCTCCGGCTCGTCCTGGCCGGGCTGCGCTCCCGGGCGGGCGAGGACGCCGGCCTCGATGGCGCCGGGATCGGCGACGGCCCGAGCTGGGACGAGTGGGTCGGCGCCTGGCACGACTGAGCGCCACCACGGCCGTGCGCCGAGCAGGCGGTTGCGCACGGAATGCCTGCTCAGAACGTGCGCAACCGCATGGTCGGCGTCATTCGTCCCCGGGCGCGTGCCGCTCCAGGAACTCGTAGACCTCGGTCGTGTCCACGCCGGGGAACGCGCCGGACGGCATCGCCGCCAGCATCGACGCGTGCGGACGGGCACTCGGGAACGCGTGCCCGCCCCAGCGGCGGGCGAGCGGCTCTGCCGGGCGCCGGCAGCAGCTCTCGTCCGGGCAGCGCGACGTGCTGCGTGCCGTCGTCTCCCGCCCCAGGAACCACTTGACCTGCGCGTACGGCACGCCGACGCTCACGGAGAACCGCCCGTCGGGCGTGTCCTGCACCCGGGAGGTGCACCAGTACGTGCCGGTCGGGGTGTCCGTGTACTGGTAGTACGGGCTGAGCCGGTCGGCGATACCGAACACCACCCGCGCCGTCCAGTGCCGGCACACGTGCTGCCCCTCCACGGTGCCCAGCGGATCGGCAGGGAACCGCACGCCGTCGTTCTCGTACGCCTTGTGGATCGACCCCGACTCGTGGACCTTCATGAAGTGCACCGGGATGCCCAGGTGCCGGGTCGCCAGGTTCGTGAAGCGGTGCGCCACCGTCTCGTAGGAGACGGCGAACGCGTCGCGCAGGTCCTCCAGCGAGATCGACCGCCGCTCCTTCGCCTCGCGCAGCTGCTTGACCGCGTCACGCTCGGGCACCAGCAGCGCCGCGCACAGGTAGTTGGCCTCGACGCGCTGGCGCAGGAACTCGCGGTAGTCGCGCGGCTCGGCGTGCTCCAGCACGTGCGACGCGAGCGCCTGCAGCACCGCGGAGCGCGCCTCCGACCGTCCGCGGATCCCGTTGCTCGGCAGGTAGACGCGCCGGTGGAGCTGGTCGATGACGGCGCGCGTGGACTGCGGCAGGTCCGGCTCGTAGTGGATCGAGAAGCCGAGGTGGGCGGCGAGCTCCCCCACCGCCCGCTGCGGCAGCGGGCCGCGACCGTGCCCGACGTCGTCGAGCAGGCCGCGCGCGACGATCTCCAGGTCGGGGAAGTAGTTGTCCTGCGCGCGCATGTCGGCGCGCAGCTCCGTGTTCGCCCGGCGCGCCTCCTCCGGGGTCAGCGCGCGCTCGGAGTGCAGCCGCTCCAGCTCGCGTTGCAGGCCCACGATCGCCTCGAGCGCGTCGGTCGGGAGGGACTTGCCGACCTTCACAGGGTGCACGCCGAGCGCGGAGAAGAGCGACCCCCTTTGCACGCGCTCCAGCTCGATCTCGAGCGCGTCCCGGTGCGACGGCGCCTGGGCGGAGAGCAGGTCCTCCACGCTCGCGCCGAGGGCGCGGGCCACCGCCTGCAGGCGCGCGATCGTGGGCTCGCGCTTGCCGTTCTCGAGCATCGAGACCTGCGACGGCGCACGTCCGATGGCTTCTCCGAGCTGTTCCAGGGTCATGCCGCGGCGGGTGCGCAGGTGCCGGATGCGGCGGCCGATCGTCAGGGCGTCGGCCTCCTGGTCGATCGGCAGCGTCGCGTCGTCCCGGGTACCGGGCCGGGGGTCGGTCGAGATGGCCATGCTCGAGGGTGACACGTGCCACACCTTCCGTCCAGGAGAAGAACCCCGGAATTTCTCCTCAGAATTCCTGGCCGCGGGGTGGCACGGCACGCGAGGGTCGTGGTCATCGGCACCGCCACCGACGACCGAGACACACGAAAGAGGCTCGACATGACCGCCATCCTCGACTCCCGCAGCACCACCCGCGCCGGCGACCAGGCCCAGACGGCCACGCAGCTCGCCGAGCAGTGGGCCACCGACCCGCGCTGGGACGGCGTCAGCCGCGACTACACCGCGGAGGACGTCGTCGCGCTGCGCGGGTCGGTCGGCGAGGAGTTCACGCTGGCCCGGCGCGGCGCCGAGCGGCTGTGGCGCCAGCTGCACGAGGAGGACTTCATCAACGCGCTCGGCGCGCTGACCGGCAACCAGGCCGTGCAGCAGGTCAAGGCGGGCCTGCAGGCGATCTACCTCTCCGGTTGGCAGGTGGCCGGCGACGCGAACCTGGCGGGCCAGACCTACCCCGACCAGTCGCTCTACCCGGCGAACTCCGTGCCGGCCGTCGTGCGCCGCATCAACAACGCCCTGCTGCGCGCCGACCAGATCGACGTCTCCGAGAACGGCGCCCCGACGCGCGACTGGCTCGCCCCGATCGTGGCGGACGCCGAGGCCGGGTTCGGCGGGCCGCTCAACGCGTACGAGCTGATGCGGTCGATGATCGCGTCGGGCGCCGCGGGCGTGCACTGGGAGGACCAGCTCGCCAGCGAGAAGAAGTGCGGCCACCTGGGCGGCAAGGTGCTCATCCCGACCCAGCAGCACGTGCGCACCCTCAACGCCGCGCGCCTCGCGGCGGACGTGTCCGACGTGCCGTCCGTGGTGATCGCCCGCACCGACGCCGAGGCCGCCACCCTGATCACCTCCGACGTCGACGAGCGCGACCGCCCCTTCCTCACCGGCGGCCGCACGGGCGAGGGCTTCTACGAGGTGCGCAACGGCGTCGAGCCGTGCATCGCCCGGGCCAAGGCCTACGCCCCGTACGCCGACCTCATCTGGATGGAGACGGGCACCCCCGACCTCGAGCTCGCGCGCAAGTTCGCCGAGACCGTCAAGGCCGACTTCCCCGACCAGATGCTGGCCTACAACTGCTCGCCGTCGTTCAACTGGAAGAAGCACCTGGACGACGACACGATCGCGAAGTTCCAGCGCGAGCTCGGCGCGATGGGCTTCCGGTTCCAGTTCATCACGCTGGCCGGCTTCCACGCCCTCAACTACTCGATGTTCGACCTCGCCCACGGCTACGCCCGCGAGCAGATGGCCGCCTACGTGCGGCTCCAGGAGGCCGAGTTCGCCGCCGAGGAGCGCGGCTACACCGCGACCAGGCACCAGCGCGAGGTCGGGACCGGCTACTTCGACCGCGTGTCGACGGCGCTCAACCCCGACGCCGCCACCCTCGCGCTCGCCGGCTCCACCGAGGCCGCGCAGTTCTGAGAGCCGCAGGGCTCTGAACCTCCCCCACCCGCTCAGCCCCGACAGACCGGAGGCATGCCATGACCACGCTCACGTCCCCGACCACCGCCCCGGTGCCCGCCGTCGCGCCCGCCGTCGGCACCCCCCTCGCCGACACCGCGACCGACCCGTTCGTCTGGGGCGGGACGTCGCTCGCGGAGGGGCACCTCACCGTCACCGCCCCGCTGGAGGCGCGCGACGAGGAGATCCTCACCCCGGAGGCGCTGGCGTTCCTGGCGATGCTGCACGACCGGTTCGCCGACGACCGCACCGGGCTGCTGCTGGAGCGGCAGCGGCGGATGCGACGCGTCGCGGACGGCGAGGACCCGGACTTCAACCCCGCCACCCGGCCCGTGCGCGACGACCCGTCCTGGCGGGTCGCGGGCGCGGCCGGGGCACCGGGGCTGAGCGACCGACGGGTCGAGATCACGGGCCCGACGGACCCGAAGATGACGATCAACGCGCTGAACTCGGGCGCCCGGTGCTGGCTGGCCGACGCCGAGGACGCGCAGTCCCCGACGTGGCGCAACGTGGTGGAGGGGCAGCTCGCCCTGCGCGACGCGATCCGCGGCACGCTGACGTTCACCAACCCGGCGGGCAAGGAGTACGCGCTGCGCTCCTCCGACCTCACCGAGCTGCCGACGATCGTGTTCCGCCCGCGCGGTTGGCACCTGTTCGAGTCGCACCTGGCGTACACCGGGCCGGACGGCTCGACCCAGCCGGCGTCGGGCTCGCTGGTGGACTTCGGCCTGTACCTGTTCCACAACGCGCACGAGCTGGTCGCCCGGGGCCGGGGGCCGTACTTCTACCTGCCGAAGCTCGAGGGCTACCGCGAGGCGCGGCTGTGGAACGAGGTCTTCGAGGCGGCGCAGGAGGCGCTCGGCCTCCCGCGCGGCACCATCCGCGCGACCGTCCTCATCGAGACGCTGCCGGCCGCGTTCGAGATGGAGGAGATCCTCTACGAGCTGCGCGACCACTGCGCCGGGCTCAACGCGGGGCGCTGGGACTACCTGTTCAGCGTGATCAAGTGCTTCCGGAAGCGGGGATCGTCGTACGTGCTGCCCGACCGGGGGCAGGTGACGATGACCGCGCCGTTCATGCGGGCGTACACGGAGCTGCTGGTCGCCACGTGCCACAAGCGCGGGGCGCACGCCATCGGCGGCATGAGCGCCTTCATCCCCGACCGCCGCTCCCCCGAGGTGACCGAGCGCGCCGTCGAGCAGGTGTGGGCCGACAAGACGCGCGAGGCCCACGACGGCTTCGACGGCACCTGGGTGGCCCACCCGGACCTGGTCGAGGTGGCGCGCGGGGCCTTCGACGAGGTGCTCGGCGACCGCGAGAACCAGACCGACCGCCTGCGCGACGACGTCGAGGTGGGGCAGGCGGAGCTGCTCGACGTCGCCTCCGCCCGGCGCGGGGGCGCCACCGTGACGGCGGGCGGGCTGCGCACCAACGTGTCCGTGGGGCTGCGGTACATCGAGTCGTGGCTGCGCGGCACCGGCGCGGCGGCGATCGACCACCTCATGGAGGACGCGGCCACGGCCGAGATCTCCCGGTCGCAGGTGTGGCAGTGGGTCGCGTCGGGCACGACCACGGACGACGGCCTGCCCATCACCCGCGTGCGCTGCGAGGCCGTGCTGCGCGACGTCCTGCGCGGCCTGCCCCGGTTCGCCGGCGACCGCTTCGAGGACGCCGCGGCACTGTTCCGCGAGGTGGCCCTGGGCGAGGAGTTCCCGCCGTTCCTCACCACCGGCGCGTACGCCCGCTACCTGGCCGGCTGAGCGCCCTCCCGTCTGTCGCCGAACAGGCGGTTGCCACCGTGATCGCGACCCAGGGGGGCCGACAACGGTGGCAACCGCCTGTTCGGCGTCGCCTCGGGCAGGATCGAGGGATGACGACGACGCTGCGCGAGCTCCTGCTGGGCCAGGTCGAGTTCTACTGGGACGTGCACCTGTGGCCGCGGCTGCATGGCCTGACGGATGACGAGTATCTCTGGGAGCCGGTCGACGGCGCATGGAGCCTGCGGCGTGACGACGCGGGCACCGTCCGGATCGAGCTGACGCCGGTGGACCCGCCCGTGCCGCCGGTGACGACGATCGCGTGGCGCTGCGCGCACCTGGGGCGCGACGTCTGGGGCAAGCGGGGCCGCGCGCTCTTCGGCCCCACGCCCGCCCCCGCGGACGCCGACATGTTCGACGCACGGCACTGGCCGGAGCCCCTCCCGCTGACCGCCGGCGGCGGCCTCGACCTCCTGCGCGAGGGGTACGGGCTGTGGCGCGATCACCTCTCGCGGCTCGACGACGACGCGCTCGCCGCGCCGCTCGGGCCCCGCGGCGGGCCGTACGCGGAGGACTCGCTCGCCGCCCTCGTCGTGCACCTCAACCGCGAGGCGATGGCGCACGGCGCCGAGATCTGCCTGCTGCGCGACCTCTACCGCGCGCAGAGTCAGCGCCGCGACCCCCTCGTCGCGACGGCGCTCGGCGGCAGCGCGGCCGACCTCGAGCGGATGCTCCGGCTCGACGGCGGGCTGGGCGACCTGCCCGACCGGCACCCGACTCTGGTCGTCGAGCTGGCCGGGCTGGGCCGCTGGGACGTGGTCCGGTCGCTCGTGGAGCGCGGCTTCCCGGTCACGGTCGCGGCCGACGACGGCGCCACGGCACTGCACTTCGCGGCCACCACCGGCACCCCGGGCGACGCCCGGCGGCTGCTCGACCACGGCGCCGACCCCGCGGCCGTCGACGGCCGCTTCGGGACGACGCCGGCCGGCTGGGCGGACTTCCTCGGCCGCACGGAGCTGGCCGAGGTGCTCACCCCCTGACCGCCGAGCATGCGGTGGCGCACCTTCTGAGCGCTCAGAACG